>JBHIDG010000032.1:0-14921 GCA_046760025.1 Woeseia sp.
GCTGCGTTTGCTGCATCCGCTGATCCCGTTCGTCACCGAGGAAATCTGGCTCGAGCTATCGCCGCGTGCATCGGTACAGGGGGAGACGATCATGTTGCGCCCATTTCCCGAGGCATCGGACCGATGGCAGGACGATTCCGCGGAGTCGGAAATGGACTGGGTCATGCAATTCATCCTCGGAATCCGGCAGATCCGCGGGCAAATGGACATATCGCCCGGTAGACCGCTTCCCGTACTGTTGCAAAATGCCACCGAGAATGATCTGGCCTTCGCAGACCGTCACGCAGCGTTGCTGTCGAAGCTTGGCCGGGTCGAGTCCGTGCGTGCGCTGGCCGCCGCCGATGAGCCGCCGCCCTCGGCGATCGCCCTGTGCGGCGATATGCGTGTGCTGGTGCCGCTCGAGGGCATCATCGACGTCGAGGCGGAACTGTCGAGGCTCAGGAAGAAACAGGCAGGTCTGAAGGCCGATCTCGGCAGGAGCCGGGGCAAGCTCGACAACTCCGAATTCGTGAACAATGCGCCGGCGGTGGTGGTCACAAGGGAGAGGGAACGCTCGACCAATCTTGAGGGACAGATTTCAAAGCTTGCGGAACAGCTTGAAAAACTTGAGAATTTAGTCTGAAAGAGTAGTTTCTGAGGACTGGATCACAATCCGAGCGCCGGCCATTAGCGATTATGGTCATAGGTGACGGAGAAGCCGATGCAAGGTGACAGCACGCTGGAATTTGTGCCGCTGGGCGTGGACGGCCAACGGGCCGCCATCGACAGTGCGCGCAGATCGCTCGGCACGATCATTCTGGGCAAGGACGAGGAGATATCCCTTGGCCTCGCCTGTCTGCTGGCCCGTGGTCATCTGCTGATCGAGGATTTGCCGGGGCTCGGCAAGACGATGCTCGCGCAGGCGCTCGCAAGGGTGCTCGGGCTGACCTATCAGCGAATTCAGTTCACCAGCGACCTGCTTCCCGCCGACATCGTGGGCGTGTCAATCTTCCAGCAGGGCGACGGCCAGTTTGCGTTTCAGCCCGGCCCGATATTTGCTCAGCTCGTCCTTACGGATGAGGTCAATCGTGCAACGCCGAAGGCGCAGAGTGCGCTGCTCGAGGCGATGGAGGAGCACCAGGTTTCTGTCGACGGCCAGACGCACGTGCTACCGGCGCCATTTTTCGTGGTCGCGACTCAGAACCCGTCGGACCAGATCGGCACTTTTCCGCTGCCCGAATCTCAGCTCGACCGATTTCTGATGCGTATCGAACTCGGCTATCCGAACGAGGAAAACGAACGCGCCCTGATTACGGGCAGAGACAGGCGGCAAATGCTCGGGGAAATCGAGGCGACATTGTCTCCGGCGCTCGTTACTGAATTACAGGACAGCGCCGAAAAGGTGCATATGAGCGGACCGCTGGTCGACTATGTCCAGGCCCTCGTCCGGTATACCCGCGAGTCGCCCGAAATCGAGACGGGTTTCTCGCCCCGTGGTTCGCTCGCACTGGCCGCAGCGGCGAAAGCACATGCCTTCATACTGCACCATTCCGGCGTCTTTCCCGATGACGTTCAGGCGGTGTTTGCCGCCGTGGCCGGACACAGGCTGAAACCCGCCAGCGGATCAAGCATTCGGAGTCCCGGCGAACTGAGCCGACATGTCCTCGATTCCGTGGCAATTCCCTAGACTGTTAGGCGTAAGCTCTATCCGCAGTGCGGTTAGCGAGCGGGTCAGGCGTTGGGCGCGCGAACGTCAGGGCGGCGACCGGCACAGGACAGAGTTGCAATCCAATCGAATCTATATTCTGCCGACCGGTGTCGGACTGGTGTTCGCGCTGATGACCTTCGCGATGTTGCTGGGCTCGATGAACTACAACAACAATCTCTCGTTCGTGCTGACCTTCCTGCTCGTCGGACTCGGGCTGGTATCGATGCACCAGTGCCAGCGAAACCTGGTCGGACTGGAATTGAGCTTCGCCGGCGTGGAGCCGGTATTCGCGGGACAGTCGGCCGAGTTCAGGGTCGCCATCACCAACCACTCCAGGAACAGCCGCTACCATTTTCGGCTGTATGCCGAATCGGTATCGAGCGAAATACAGGATCTGGGGCCCGGCGACAGCAAAGTCTTCACACTGGCGATACCGACCGAGAGACGCGGTCGCGTCGCGCTCGATCGCTTCGGCATCAGAACCCGTTTCCCGTTTGAGCTGTTTCGATCCTGGGCCTGGCTGCACATGGATCTCGAGGGTCTGGTCTATCCGAGGCCCGCAGACTCCGCGCCCGAGCCTCCGCCGACGCAGGTAGCGCACGGCCACCGGCAACACGATGCGCGCGGAGAGGAAGATTTCGCGGGACTGAGAAGATTCCACGACGGTGATTCGCCGCGGCATGTCGCCTGGAAAGCCTATGCGCGCAGCGGCGAACTCCTGTCCAAGCAGTTCGCGGGAGCGGACACCAGCAGCCAGTGGTTCGATTTCGATCAGGTCGATTCGGACGATCTGGAACATCGCTTGTCGGTGCTGACCCGGTGGATAGTCGACGCAGACAGGACGCAGCGCGACTACGGCGTACGGATCCGGGGCGCCGAGTTCGCCCCCGCGCACGGCGAGTCGCATCGGCATCTCTGCCTGTCGGCGCTCGCGATGTTCGATGAAGGTGGCGCGAGTGGCTAAACGATCGGGCACCGACGGATCGCTGCTCGCCAGCCTGCCGTGGACGCTGGGCGCGCTGGCATTTTCGCTCGCGCCTCATGTGCAACACCTGCCGGTCTGGATAACCACGGCGTTTCTGGGTTGCGCCGTGTGGCGCTGGGACATCGAGTACCGCCGTCGAGCGCTGCCGCTTCCGGCGCTTCGCGTAATCCTGGCGCTGATATGTTTTCTCGGGGTGTTCGGCTCTTACGAATCTGTGAGCGGCGTGGGCCCGGGCTCCGCGCTGCTCGCGATCATGGCGGCGTTGAAACTGCTCGAGACCCGCAGACGGCGCGATCAGTTCGTATTGCTGTTTATATCGATTTTTCTCGTGATGGCGTCGCTGCTGCGGGAACAGTATATGTGGTCGTTGCCTTATCTGCTTCTGGCCGTCGCATTGACGATGACGGCCTGGCTGCGCATGTCGCTGGCCTCGGCCGACACCAGCGTCACGGCGAGCCTCAAGACCAATGGCCGCCTGATTGCCTACGCTTCCCCGCTCATGCTCGCCATGTGGATTCTGTTTCCGAGAATCTCGACGCCGTTCTGGGCAATTCCGGTCGACACCAGCAGCGCGGCATCGGGCATCAGCGATCGCATGAGTCCCGGTGACATCAGCTCCCTCTCGCTGTCGGACGCAGTCGCATTCCGGGTCAAGTTCGACGGCAGCGTGCCCGAGCCGAGGGACCGCTACTGGCGAGGCCTGGTGTTGTATCGATTCAACGGCCGGACCTGGACCGGCTGGGAACCGATCATGGATCGCAGCGCCCGGGACGAGTTGTTCGTCGGTGGTGAGCCGGTCAGGTATCAGGTAACGATGGAACCGACGCGTCAACAATGGGTGTTTGCGCTCGACATCCCTTATCAGTGGTCGAGGCACGAGATATTCATGGGGCCTCAATACCAGCTCGCGAAAGAACAACCGATTGACCAGCGCATGGCTTTTGAAGCCACCTCGTACACGCGATATCGCATCAACCCCCGGTTTTCCTCGTATTTCAAAACCTGGTATGCGAAGCCACCTCCCGGCAATCCGCGAACCGTCGAACTTGCGCAAAGCATGCGGAGTCAGGCTGCAGACGATGAATCCTTTATCGCAGCGGTATTAGGCAAATTTCATGATGAGGAATACTTCTACACGCTCGAGCCGCCCGCTCTGGGCAGTAACCCGGTCGACGAGTTCATGTTTGATACCCGCCGCGGCTTTTGCGAACACTTTGCCTCTGCATTCGCGGTGATGATGCGGGCCGCCGGAATCCCGTCACGTATTGTCCTGGGCTATCAGGGTGGCGAATTGAATCCGATGGGTCAGTACCTGATCGTCAGACAGGCGGATGCGCATGCTTGGACCGAGGTATGGCTGCCTGACCGCGGCTGGTACCGGGTCGATCCGACCGGAGCAGTCGCGCCCGAACGCATCGAGTCGGGCATATCGGGTGCGATGATGTCCGGTGTGGGGGCGGGTTGGGGGCTTTCGGCACCGATTGCATTTCTTCACAGTCTCGGCCTGACCTGGGATGCTGTGAATGCCAGGTGGAACGACTGGATCCTGGGCTACGGGCCGGACAAACAGGAGTCTTTCCTCGAGTGGCTCGGCATGGACACGCCGGACTGGCGCAAGATGATGCTGACGCTCACCTTACTGGTCACCGCCATCATTGCCGCAATCAGTCTCGGCCTTGTGCTGCGTTACCGACCGCCTCCCAAGGACTACGCGGCAATTCTCTACCGGAAATTCACTCAAAAGGCCGGATTGGTCCCGAAGCTCGGTGAATCACCACAGGCCTTTATGAACCGTTTGTGGCGGGAAAACGAAGAGATCGGCATCGACGCCGAGCGCGTGACCGATCTTTATCTCAACACCCGATACGGCCCGCCCCGTCGACATACGCTCGATCAATTAAGAGCCGCCGTCGCCGATTTCAGATGTTGAATGGGGACGCACCCCCCGGGTCCGTCCCCAATTGGTCTCGACGCGCGTAAGGACAAGCCCGCCGGCAATGAATACGGGTAACAACGCGGCCAGAATGAACTTCGGTTCGTCGGTGAGCAGTGCCACGACAAGCACCAGCAACGGGCCGAGTATGCGCGCGAAGTTCGTGAGCATATTGTAAAAGCCGAAAAACTCGCCGGACTTGTCCGGGGGAATTAACGATGCATAAAGCGCGCGGCTCATGCCCTGTACGCCACCCTGTACCAGTCCGATGGTGATCACCATCGCATAAAATTGTCGGACATCGTCGAGGAATACGGCCCAACAGGCGACGCCGATATAGACCACTATTCCGAGGTATAGCGCCCTTTTCTCACCGCAATAATGGCCGAGCGCACCGTAGGCCAGCGTTGCCGGAAAGCCGACGAAGTTGGTAATCAACAATGCGGTGACGAGGTCGGTCGAACTGAAGCCGAGACGCTGGCCGAAATTGACTGCCATGACGATGACGGTGAATACCCCATCGATATACAGCCAGTAAGCGATCAGGAACGTAAGGACGTTGCGATATTTCCTGATCTCCCGGAATGTCTCCAGTAGCGCGTGATAGGCGCGCCGCACGGTGCTGGTTGCCACCACGGCAGCACTCCTGGTCTCACGCACGATCAACATCAGTGGCATTAGAAAGACGATCCACCAGATGCCTACGGAAAGGAAGGCAAACTTGAAGACCTGCACGATATCGGAAAATCCGAATGCCTCCGGTATGCGCAGCATCCACACATGCAGGGCAAGAAGTGATGCGCCGCCAATGTAGCCCAGGGAAAAGCCCAACGATGAAACGAGGCTGTAGTACCGGGGATCGCTGACGTCGACGATTAGTGAGTCATAAAATACGTTGGCGCAGTAAAACCCGATCGACGCCACCATAAAAAGCGGCAGCGCCCAGAGCCAGCCGCCCTCGCCGATCAGGCTCAGGCCCGCCGTCGTCACAGCGCCGAGCACCGCGAGGACGAACAGGAACCGTTTCCGGAAACCGCCGCTGTCCGCAATCGCTCCAAGCACGGGCGCCAGAACGGCTACGACGGCCGCGGCGCTAGAGGTCACCAACGCAAGACGTGCTGTGACCGCCGGTCCAGCATCGCCCATACTCCAGTAAATGCCAAGAAATACGGGAAACAGCCCCGCCAGGACACTCAACGCAAACGCCGAGTTGCCCCAGTCGTAGAGCGCCCAGGCGAAGACCTGCCGATTGAAAATGCTCGCTCGGATCATCGCCGGGGTACCGGTCAGTGATCTCGTGTTTCGAGGAAGCGGATCTGGGGCCAGCGTTCCTTTGTCAGACTGAGGTTGACCCTGGTCGGCGCAATGTAAACGAGATACTGCCCGTGATCCAGGGCGAGGTGATGATGCGCCTTTTTTCGAAAGTCATCGAACACTTTCACGTCGTCTGCTTCGACCCACCTGGCGGTCGCAACATTGACGGGTTCGAACAGGCAGTCGACTCTGTACTCGTTTCGCAAACGAAACGCGACCACATCGAACTGCAACGGGCCGACTGCCCCGAGGATCAAGTCATTGTTGCGCAGCGGCTTGAATAACTGGGTCGCGCCTTCCTCGCATAATTGCGCCAGACCCTTTTGCAGCGCCTTGAGCTTCAACGGGTCCTTCAACACTGCACGCTTGAATATTTCCGGGGCGAAATTCGGAATGCCGGGGAATCGAATGCTCTCACCCTCCGAGAAACTGTCCCCGATGTTGATTGTCCCGCGATTGTGCAGGCCGATGATGTCGCCCGAATAAGCCGTTTCTGCGTGTTGCCGGTCCGCTGCCATGAAGGTAATCGCGTCCGCGATCTTCATGACCTTGCCCGAGCGAACGTGTTTGAGGCGCATGCCCTTTTCGAACTTGCCGGAGCAGATTCTCATGAATGCAATGCGGTCACGATGACCCGGATCCATGTTTGCCTGAATCTTGAACACGAATCCGCTAAGCTTGTTTTCATTGGACTGAATCCTGCGGTCCGTGCTGTCGCGGAATCCCGGGGCGGGGGCATGATCGACGAACTCGTCCAGCAGCTCCTTGATTCCGAAGTTCGAAATGGCGGACCCGAAGAATACCGGCGATTGTTTAGCGACCAGATAGTCGTCGATATCGAGTTCCGGACAGCCCCCTCTCACGAGCTCGATTTCGTCGCGAAAAGCTGCTGCACCCTCGCCGAGAATCGCCTCGGCTCGCGCGGACTCCAGCCCCTCGATCACACCTATCTCGGAGGCGCGTCCGCGATCCTTCGCCGTGTATATGAAAATCCTGTCCTGCAGCAGGTGGTAGACGCCCTTCAGAGATCGCCCCGTGCCGATCGGCCAGGTCACCGGCGAACACCGGATGCCGAGTACCGATTCGATCTCGTCGAGCAGTTCGATGGGTTCACGTCCGTCGCGGTCGAGCTTATTGATGAACGTCATGATCGGCGTATCGCGCAGACGACAGACGTCCATCAGCTTGATCGTTCGTTGCTCCACGCCTTTGGCACAGTCGATCACCATCAGCGCAGAATCGACTGCTGTCAGCGTTCGATAGGTGTCTTCGGAGAAATCCTCGTGGCCGGGCGTATCCAGCAGATTGACGATGCAATCACGATACGGAAACTGCATGACGGACGAGGTCACGGAAATGCCGCGTTGTTGCTCCAGCGCCATCCAGTCCGAGGTGGCGTGGCGACGTGCTTTGCGGCCCTTGACTGTGCCGGCCAGCTGAATCGCGCCGCCGAACAACAGCAGCTTTTCGGTCACCGTCGTCTTGCCGGCGTCGGGATGCGAGATGATCGCAAAAGTTCGCCGCCGGCTGGCCTGTCGTTCGATTTCTGACATTGACCTATTCAGCAAGCGGGGACCTACCCGTTTTTTGCGTGTAAAAAAAGGGGTAGGTCCCCGTGTTCCATCTCAATCTTCAGATTTCAGGGTCTTGGCGAGAACGGCAGCATCCTCCCGGCCTTTTGTCGCCTGATAGTAGGCGGGCCGGTTGGCGATCTGCCGAAAGCCCCTCTTGCGATACAGCGCCAGTGCGCTCGAATTGGAAGGCCGTACTTCCAGAAACACTTCCTTGACCTCTGCGTGCCTCGCCCGCTCAAGAATTTCGTTCAGCAGCCGATCGCCGTAGCCTAGTTCCCGATACATCGGGTCAACGCAGAGATTCAGGATATGAGCCTCCCCGGCGGCGATGGACAGGATGCCGTAGCCGGCAATCTCCTCGCCGCGCAGGAGAACGACGCAGTTATATCCGGCCAACAGACAGTCGCGGAATACACCATGGCTCCAGGGAAAGTCGTAACTACGGCGCTCGATATCGGAAACGAGCGGCAGATCGTCATGGATCATGGTTCGGATGCGAACCGGAAATTCTGGTACCGGCCTGATCATGGCTGCGATTCTTGCACTATTTTCCTCGCAAGGCACAGATCCTCCCAGACTTTTCGTTTTTGAGACGGGCTTCGCAACAGGTAAGCCGGATGATACGTCACGACCACGGGCAGCCGCCCGTTGTTCAGGCTGTGTGGTCGCCCGCGCATGCGACCTACGGGGGCATTGCTGTGCAGCAGTTGTTGGGCCGCAACACGGCCCACGGCCAGGATCAGCCGGGGCCTGATCAATTCGATCTGACGCTCGAGATAGGCGCGGCACGCCTGGGCCTCCCCGGCGACCGGGTCCCGGTTGTTCGGCGGCCGGCATTTCAGGATATTGGCAATAAACACGGTGTCTCGATCCAGTCCGACCGCACGCAGCATTTCATCCAGCAATTTTCCGGCCCGGCCGACAAAGGGTTCCCCGCGACGATCCTCCTCGGCCCCCGGCGCCTCGCCGATAATCATCCAGTCCGCACTGTAATTTCCCACGCCAAATACGGTCTGTGTTCGGTGCCGGTGCAGCGGGCAAAGAGTGCACCCGGCTACCGTGGCCCGCAGCTCGTCCCAGTCCGGCCCCGGGCTATCCGCGGCCAGGCGGTCATCGACAACCTCCGCTGGTGCTGGCCCGTCCTGGCCGCGCGGAATCCAAACGTCGATGCCGAGCGCCGCCAGGTATTCCAGTCTTTGCCGTTCAGTCGGCATTGCCTGTTCCCGTGCCGGATCGGGCACGCCGCCTGCGCCAGAGCCAGTACAGCGGACCGGAGGCCGCGTAGCTGCCGAACATGGCCAGCAGCACGGTCGGCGGATCCAGGGAAATCAATATAAAAATCAATACGATACCTAACAGGTAAGTGAACGGTATGCGGCGGCCGAGATTGACCTCCTTGAAGCTGTAGTAGCCCAAGCGAGTCACCATGAGCGCTCCGGCCGCGGCGGTAATCAGAAACGCCGCCGCCAGGCCACCGAGTCCGGCGAGTTTCTGGGCGCTGCCAAACCACACGAATGCCGCAACCAGCGCGGCTGCCGAGGGGCTCGGCAGACCCACGAAGAACCGCTTGCTCATGCCCGCTGCCTGTGTGTTGAATCTCGCCAGCCGAAGCGCCGCCGCCACTGCGAACAGGAATGCAACCAGCCATCCTGCCCTGCCCCAGGCGAGATTCCATTCCGTCAGTCGCTCGACACCCCACTGATAAACGACAACCGCGGGAGCCAGACCGAACGAGACCATGTCCGACAGGCTGTCATATTCCCGGCCGAAGGGGGTCGACGTATTTGTCAGGCGGGCGACGCGGCCATCGAGCCCATCGAGAATAAATGCGATGAAAATCGCCGCTCCCGCCTTTTGAAAATTGCCGTCGACCGCCGCCACGATCGAATAGAACCCCGCAAACAGGGCCGCGGTCGTAAAAAGATTTGGCAACAGGTAGATACCCCGCCGCCTGAAGTTTTTCCTCACCGTCGCCATCTGCCGAACATCGATCTCAGGGATGTGGAAGTTTTGCAAGTACATCGGCACCGGCCATCACACGCTGACCCGCCTTGACGAGTATTCGACTGGAAATCGGCAACTGCACTTCCGCGCGCCGGGTCAGCCTGAGGTATGCACAGCGCTGTCCCTGCCCCACTCTCTCCCCGTAACGCAGGAATGCCAGCGGCGCCAGACCAAAGCGATAGCCCTGAAACTGTAGCACGACGTCATCGTTTTCGTCGGTACGCACCCACAGGCCGTTTGTCTCTTTGCTGACCGCCCGTTTCATCGGATCGCCGTGAAGGTCCATGATCTTGCCTTCGACGGGGCAGCGTGCGCTGTAGGTCCCCAGGCTGTTGACCAGAATGACGATTCTGTGTGACTCACCGTCCAGTACGCCCTTGTCGGTTACGCCGACGTCCGCTACCACGCCGTCAGCCGGACTGACCACGCCGAGCGGAACGGCAGGAACCTGCCGCGCAGGATCCCGAAAGACGAGATACAAGAGGATGAACAACACCGCCGGAACTGCGGCGATCTGCATGCCCCAGAAGTGCCACACTGCTGCGGTAAGAATTGCCGTCGCCGCAAGCAAGGGAATGCCTTCGCTTGCAACAAACGGGTTACGCCGACCTTCCAACGCGTCTCCCCTGTCATCTCTGTGTATTCGGGCTAGAATGTGCGCGCCCCAGCCGATTGGTCAGAATATACATGCGTTTCACGGAATTTGGACTGACAACTCTCAAGGAGATTCCGGCGGAAGCCGAGATTGTCAGCCATCAGCTCATGCTGCGTGCGGGTCTCATTCGTCGGCTGGCGTCGGGTCTGTTTACCTGGATGCCGCTCGGGTTTCGTGTTATGAAAAAAGTCGAGCGAATCGTCCGTCAGGAAATGGACAGGGCGGGCGCACTCGAGATGATCATGCCTGCCGTGCAGCCGGCCGAATTATGGCGGGAATCGGGGCGCTGGGACGAATACGGCCCGCTGCTGCTGCGCATGCGGGACCGGCATGAACGTGATTACTGTTTCGGGCCCACGCATGAGGAGGTCATCACCGACATCGCCCGGCGCGAGCTCCGCAGTTACAAACAGCTGCCGGTCAACTTTTACCAGATTCAGACCAAGTTCCGTGACGAAATCCGGCCTCGGTTCGGAGTTATGCGCGCCCGCGAATTCATCATGAAGGACGCATACTCATTCGATATCGACCAGGCATCGTCGGAAGTGGCGTACCGGAAGATGCATGCGGCTTATTCGGCAATATTCGAGGGCCTGGGGCTGGCATTCAGGATCGTCGATGCCGACAGCGGCGAAATCGGCGGCAGCCGTTCCCAGGAATTCCACGTGCTCGCCGAGTCCGGCGAAGACGCTATCGCCTATTGCGACGAAGACGGATATGCTTCCAACGTCGAGATGGCGGCGGCGAGTGCGTCCGAAGAAAGTGCGCCGCCGGCCACGCAGGATCTGCAAAAAATCGAGACGCCGAAAGCCAGGACCATCGAAGAGCTGGCAACATTCCTGAAGGTAACGCCCGAACAGACGCTCAAGCTCCTGATCGTCCAGGGAGATGACGGCCCTGTCGCACTGGCACTTCGCGGCGATCATGAACTGAATGCCGTCAAGGCACAGGGAATCCCCGGCGTGGCATCGCCGATCCAGATGGCCGACGCCGATGCGATTCGAACAGCCACCGGCTGTGCGGTCGGGTTTGCCGGACCAATCGGTCTCGATATTCCGATCTATTTCGACCACGCGACACGACAGATGTCCGATTTCGTGTGCGGCGCAAACGAAACTGACATGCATTACGCGGGAGTCAATTTTGGCCGTGATATCGATCCGCCGGAGACTGTGGATATACGCAATGTGGTCGAGGGCGACCCCACTCCGGGCGGTAAAGGCACGCTGAGCATCGCGCGCGGTATCGAGGTCGGTCATATTTTTCAGCTGGGCACCAAGTACAGCGAGGCGATGGGTGCGACCGTGCAGGACAGGACCGGCGCCGACACGCCAATCGTCATGGGCTGCTATGGCATCGGTGTGACGCGAATCGTTGCCGCCGCGATCGAGCAGAATCACGACGAAAAGGGCATCATCTGGCCCGAACAGCTGGCCCCCTTCGACATCGTCCTGATTCCGATCGACATGCGGCACTCCGAAGGGCTTCGTGAAGCCGCCGAAAAGCTGTATCTGGATCTTCAGGGCCTGGGTCTGGAAGTGCTGTTCGACGACAGGAAAGCCAGGCCCGGCGTCAAGTTTGCCGACGCCGAACTGATCGGGATCCCGCATCGCCTGGTCATCAGCGAGCGAGGCCTGGAGACGAACGAGCTGGAGTATCGACACAGGCGGGACAGCGAATCACGAATGCTCAAACGTGATTCCGCTCTCGAACTGTTGCGGAAATCGCCGATAAGCTAGACAGATGCGCCTGGCCCGGATACTTTCGATTCTCCTCATTGCCGTGACGAGTGTTCCTTTCGCACAGCAGCAGCTCGATCCGCAACTTCGCGAGTTGTTGCGCGCCGCCGCGAACGAGGCGGATAGTTTTCCGGATCGCTTCGAAGCCCAGGTGTGGTTGAGCGTGATGGCAGACCGGCTTTCCCGGCAGGTTGAAGATCCAAACGAGCGAATTGCCATTCTCAAGCGCGTCCATTATGAAGCGACACGAGCCGAGCTGGCGCCCGAACTGATCCTCGCCGTTATCGATGTCGAAAGCAATTTCGACCGCTACGCCATTTCAGTCGCCGGGGCTCGCGGACTCATGCAAATAATGCCTTTCTGGCTCGATGAAATCGGCAGGCCGAACGACAATCTCCTGCACATCGATACCAACCTCCGCTTCGGCTGCACGATCCTCAGATACTATCTCGACATGGAGCAGGGCGACCTGAAACGTGCGCTCGCCCGATACAACGGCAGCCTCGACCGGCAAAAGTACGTCAACAGGGTACTCGATAAACTCAGACTGAAGTGGTTCAGGGTCTAGGCTGTCGAAAAACCGTCGATTTGACGATAGGGCAAAGCTTCGGCTTCGACACCGGTGACCGTCGCCATTTGTGGCCCTCGCTGCAACCACGTTTCGAGCTTGTCGAGAGCGCCGGGCCGACCGCATGCAAGCACTTCAACCGAGCCGTCTGCCAAATTTCTGGCGTAGCCGGTGAGTGCAAGCGATGTTGCCATGTCTCTCGTGCTGCCGCGAAACCAGACACCCTGAACCCGACCGGTAATTCGATATCGGCGGCAGGCGGGAGAGTCCGGGTCGCCCATATGAACTGCGACGATCTAGTCTTGGTCGACCAAAGCCTCGGAGACTTCGAGCGCCTTGCGCGCCTTTTCCTTGGCTAGCGTTGCGTCGCGACGCGCGGGGCCGTACGCGCGTTCCGATAAATTCCTTTCTGCGCTATCGAGAAACGATTCGGCAGCGCGCAGCTGTTCCGCCGCACGGTCTTCTGCGCCGGCCTCTCTTGCAGCCGCGATAGCCTGGCGCGCATCGCTCATTTCCTGAACCGGGGGCCCGGTTCCACACGCAGAAAGCGACACGACAAGCGCAACGAGAATGCTGCGCCCGAACCTGGCGGCCGTCCCGCCGGCTAAAATCGTCGGATTTATTGTGCGCACCCTGGGAAAGCTAACAAGCTCCAATGCTTACAGTCAAGCAGGCACATCGGGCCTGACTGCCCCGTCGCTGCCTGATAGAGTAGCCCGGCTTCGAACACGCCGAGCGCACGGGGAAGTCCCA
The DNA here is from genome assembly GCA_046760025.1 of Woeseia sp. GTDB lineage: Bacteria > Pseudomonadota > Gammaproteobacteria > Steroidobacterales > Woeseiaceae > JACZWL01. The sequence goes on from JBHIDG010000032.1 coordinate 13,213, forward strand.
TGAACATCATAATCTACCACAATCCGCGTTGCTCCAAGTCCCGGAAAACGCTGGAATTAATTCGTGGCAACGGGATCGAGCCGAGAATAATCGAGTATCTGGAGGATCCGCCGGACGCCGCGACCACCAGCCGTCTGGCCGCGCTTTTAGGCGTGCCGGTGTCGGGGCTGCTCCGCAGCTCGGAGACAGATTTCACCGAAGCCCGCGACCTGCCTCCGCTCGACGACAATGCTGCGCTTGCCCGATGGATAGAGAAACACCCGATCGTGCTGCAACGCCCGATCGTGGTCGACGCCGATCGCGACCAGGCCGTGATTGGCCGCCCGCCGGAAAGAGTCCTGGAGTTGTTATAAAGAATGAGCCGTGCGCCCACCCAAGAGATTCTCGTTGTCTATTACTCGCGCTACGGCGCCACGGAGGCGCTCGCCCGCGAAGTCTGCCATGGCGTCGATTCCGTGGAACATGCGGCCGCGAGACTGCGAACCGTCCCGGCGGTCTCCGCCGTCAGCGAAGCGCTCGAGGGTGATGTACCCGGCGACGGCCCACCCTATGCGACCAATGAGGATCTCCGTGAATGTGCCGGGCTCGTGCTCGGCAGTCCGACCAGATTCGGCAACATGGCCGCAGCTCTGAAATACTTTCTCGACGGAACGTCGAGCGAATGGTTGAGTGGCGCACTGGCTGACAAACCCGCCGGCGTATTTACATCGACCTCGACGCTGCACGGCGGGCAGGAGTCGACGCTCCTGACCATGGCCGTCCCGCTTCTGCACCACGGCATGCTCATCGTCGGCCTGCCATACACGCAAAAACTCCTGTCCGAGACGACCACCGGCGGCACGCCCTATGGTGCGAGCCACGTCACCTGGAACAAATCCCCGGACAGGCTGAGCAATGAGGAGCGGCAACTCGCCCGCGCACTGGGTGGGCGTGTCGCCGCAATCACTTGTCGTCTGGCGCAAGGACGGTCTTGACGAAGGGAATCGTCAGACGTCGTTGCGCCTTGAGCGCTTCCAGATCGAGCTTGTCCAGGAGCGTATAAAGACTGGTCATGTCCCGTTGACGCCGTGTCAGCAGAAAGTTGGCGGTCCCGATCGGCAGATCGAGTCCGCGCAGGCGGGCGCGCAGCTGTAGCGCACGAACCCGGTCCGCATCGGCCAGCGGCCGGATATGAAACGGCGGCAGCCTGGAAAAACGGCTCTCGAGATCTTTGAGCCTGAAGCCGCACTCGCGCTGGGTTGCGCCGGCTGCAACGATTAGTATGGCGCCTGAATCGAGCATCTGGTTGCAAAGCTCGAACAGTGACCGTTCCCAACGGGGGACGCCGGCGATCGCATCGATGTCGTCGAGGCATATGATTTGCCGGCTCTCCAGACCGGCAAGAACATCCGGTCCGGCGTCCTCGAACATCTCGAGCGGAAGATACACGGACCGATCGCCGCTGCGCTGGCAAACAGCCTGCAGAAGATGGGACTTCCCGGTGGCGGATGGACCCCAGACCCAGCACCCCGGGCTGCCTCCGCTACTACAGAGTTCGATCAGGTAAGAGACAAGCTCGTCGTTGCCTGCCGACCAAAAACTTTCGAAGTTCCACAAACATCGACGGCATTATCCTGAGAACAAAGTAACTGGGTTGCACTGTGAACAAAGGAAGGGGCGTACAAAAAAAGGCTGGCAGAGAAACCTCAATTCACTGCCAGCCTAGCGAA
>JBHIDG010000033.1:0-14527 GCA_046760025.1 Woeseia sp.
GGTCTCCGGCGCAACGGCATTTCTTCCGCTCATTCGATTCATTTCAGGCGCTAGCTGCGTTTCTTGTCCAGCCAGAACGCTACTGCCGCAAACAGCAGGTAAGCGGATATTCCCATGATCGCCATCTCGCCCTTGCCGCCCTGCGGTGGCGGACCAAAGATGTTGAATATATTGATCGACAACAGCAAACCGACGAAAACGCCGACTCCGTACCTGCCGAGGGAACTCGAGGCGCGTGTTTCGCTCAGATAGAGCCAGAGAGCGCCGAGCAGCAGAATCGCCTCGAGCGCATAAGTGGCGGCTGCGTTATTCCAGAGACCCAACCCGACTTTAGTCGTATCATCCGTCCACAGGGGCAGGTCCGGTGTATGTGTGACCAGATCGAGTACCCAGTGCGAGAAAACGGCTATCGCAACGACCAATGCAACGGACTGCTTCTTCACGATCAACCACCTGAAAACACTGTACGCTATTGCCGCCCAGAACACCGAGCCGACCAGGCTGTGAGTGTACGGTACGTACTCCAGTTCGAAGTGGGTTGATTCGGTGAAGTTCGGGACAATGTTCATGCGTTCGATGCCGAGGAGGACGAACGGAAAGAACAGAATATCTACGAGCTGGACAGCCAGAAAAAGAACGCCGAGTGACGTCCTTTTCTCGAACTTCTTGATGGCCAGACTGACGGCGTAATGTCCTACGAACATGCTGCACCTCCTTGGATAATTGCATCTCCGACCCGGCCAACGCCTCGTCGAGTAAGGCGCTCCGCGAGGTTCCCGCCAATGCCCGCATTGTAGGAAGGTAAACCAACAATGGCCAAAGTTCTCGTTACAGGCTGCAATCGCGGAATCGGTCTTCAGCTGTGTGCTCAACTGCATGCCCGTGGCGACCATGTCATCGGGGTCTGTCGCACCGCAGGTCCCGAAATCTCCGCCCTCGGCATCCACTTGATCGAAGGCGTGGACGTGTCCGAGGCCGACAGTGTTGTCAAGCTGGCGCAGGAACTCGAAGGCGAATCCATCGACGTGCTGATCAACAATGCCGGAATCCAGCGAGGGGACCGGCTCGGCAGGCTCGATTACGACTCGATACTCGAGCAATTCAGGGTCAACACGCTCGGTCCCTTGCGTGTGACTGAAGCCCTGCTCGCCAACCTGCACCAGGGCTCGAAGATCGCCATCGTGTCGAGCCGGGTCGGATCGATCGAAGACAACACCTCGGGCAACAATTACGGCTACCGGGCGTCCAAGGCCGCAGCCAACATGGTCGGCACCAACCTGCGGCACGATCTGGAGCCCAGGGGCATCGCGGTGGCGCTTCTGCACCCGGGGCTGGTTGCCACGGACATGACCGGCCGTACAGGCATTCCGCCGGCCGAGTCGGCACGAGGCCTTATCCAGCGAATCGATGAGCTCGATCTGGGGAATTCCGGCGGATTCTGGCACGCGGATGGCCATCGCCTGCCCTGGTAGGCGGCGCATTCGCTTTTTTGACCTCGGGCCTGCCGGGAGTATGATCAGGCCAACGGGAATATGTTCATATCACCAAATCGAGACGATCTACACAAAATCGTCATTCTGAATCCCAAGGGCGGTTGCGGTAAGACGACGCTGGCAACCAATCTGGCAAGCTACTATGCGCTTCGCGGACCACCACCCACACTGATCGATAACGATCCGAATGGATATACCATGCGCTGGTTGGAGAAGCGGCCACGCAATCGCTGCGAGATCCACGGTATCGCAACCTACAAGTCATCGATGCACGTGACGCGAAGCTGGCAGCTGCGGATACCGAATGACACCACAACGGTCATTATCGATACGCCGGCAGCCCTCACGCCGCCCGATATCCACGAACTCGCATACGATGCCAACAGCATCCTGATCCCCGTGCTGCCTTCGGCGATCGATATCCGTTATGCAACCAAATTCATTGCCGACCTGCTGCTGGTCACACAGATTGATCGGCGGGACCGTCAACTTGCGGTGATCGCGAACCGTACCCGGCAAAATACACACAGCCTCACCAAACTCATGCGTTTCCTGACCAGTCTCGAAATCCCGATCATTGCCGTGCTGCGCGACAGCCAGAATTACGTTCGCGCGGCCGACCTCGGCATGGGCATTTATGAAATGCCGCAACACAGGGTCAAAAGAGACACCGAACAGATGGATCTGATCATCAACTGGCTGGACGGCCTGGCGACCAGGAAGCAGGAACACCAGGTGTTCTCGCCGCTGCAGGCCCGCCCGGAGCCGCCCGCGAAACCGCTGCATTGACGGTTATTGCGGTCCCCGCCTCTCGGATTCGGGAGTCGGGTGCACAGCCCGATGCCGGCAGCGGCGACCCCTGTCGGTCTGCGGCGCACCCAATGAGACAATAGATGAACTATCTTCTTTATCTCATTGAAATGAAAGATAAAGATAAGCCTGACTACGGGCGACGCGGTACCGGCAATCTGCGCCACCTGTCAGGCCGTGACGCGGATTTCCGGTAAATCGCGACCGCCGTCCGAGACACTCGCTGTCTCCCTTTGGCGACAATCTGTGATGACCCTCACGGCATGCCGTAGCCTGATCCAGTAGGCTGTCGATTACCGCTGGCTGACAACCTGAAGGACCAGGCACCGATCATGGCAATGGACGCAACCGCAACATCTCTCGATCCGGCCCTTAGCGCGCAGAGCATCGTCAAATCGGTCAAGTCGAATCTCAAGGTCCCGGCAGGCTTTGCCTCCGAACATATTCTGATCGGCGGTGACGAAACCGATACCCCTGATGAGCCGGCGGCAGTCGGCAAGCGGATGATTCTTGCGAACCGGGCCCGCGGTATTGAAACCGAGCTGACCTTCTTCGACGAAGGGTTCCTGAAGGTCCGCGAGTGCCGACGAAAGAAGCTGACTAAAGACTATTTGCTGGAACTTCGCTTCCTGAATCCAACGCCGACGACAATCAAACGCATAGTATTACCGTCGTTATGGACAGCAATGTGTTGTGGCGGTGCCGCCGCAGTGAGCTGGCTCACAGGCGTTTTCACGAGCCTGGACGCCTATACGTTTCCGGCGTCGATTGCGTTGGCGACCGTCGCGCTGGTCGCTATTCTGCTTTTTACGTATCAGAGTGGCGAGAAAGTCCTGTTCTTTACCGCAAGCGGCAACGTACCGGTTCTCATGTTGCTGTCGAGCTTCGGCTGCTTTCGACGCTGTCGCAGGATCGTTCCTAAAATCAGTCACGCCATTGGTGTTGCTGGCCGGAAAAATTCGGTCGATGAAGAGGCGTATCTGCGTGCCGAGATGCAGGATCATTACCGTCTGAAAAACGACGGCATCATTACGCCCAGAGCCTGCTCCACGGCGACGGGGCGCATACTCGCGCGATTCAGCTAGCACGCCAACCCTGCGCGCTGCAGCCAAAAGCAGTAAAATCGCATCAAGCCGCACTACAAGCGGCGATGAGGGGGTCACATGGACAAGAAATTCCTTATTTCCTGGGTCATTATCTTCGTTGTCTGGATGGCCGGCAGTTTTGTCGTTCACGGTCTGCTGCTACACGCGGACTATGCCGCGCTACCCAACCTGATGCGGACGGAGACCGAGGCACAGGCGCTCTTTCACTGGATGCTCCTTGCGCACATCCTCATGGCCGGTGCATTCGTCTGGATCTATAACCGCGGCAATGAGGACAAGCCATGGCTGCAGCAGGGAATCCGCTTCGGTATCGCCATCGCCGTGCTCGCCGTGATTCCGACTTACATGATCTATTACGTCGTACAGCCGACACCGGGCATGCTTGCAGTCAAGCAAATGATTCTTGAAAGCGCTCTGATCGTGATACTCGGCATCGTCGTTGCATTCCTGAATAAACCACAGGCAGCGGCTGTCAGCGAATAACTCAAACGGCATCGGCACGCCTCGTCGGCGGCAGATTGAGAAAAATCCCGCCATAAGGGCGGGGTTTTCTTGTCTGCAGCCCACGTAATAAGTTGCCTATGGAACCACGCAGCTCGAGTCGGTCCCTTCGAAAGCGCTGCCATTTGTCAACTGGCCCTCGAGGGTGGTTTCCACGCCGTTGTCCGGCGACCACATAGCCGAATCGTCTTGAAACTGACCGACTGGATCCTGAAATTCATCACCATTGGAAATTTCCCCATGACACAAGGGGGCCCTCTTGCCCTGACACGATCTTCCGGCCCGGCTTAACTTTCGGCGCAAATCAACACCAGGACTTCCTCGTCGATTACGACAGTTTATGATCGAAGCGCAGGCCGGTCGTGGCGAACCCGTCGATCGTGACCTATGCTAGGGTTATACATCCTGTACAACCGACATCGGAACCAGGGGGAGAATTTATGACGACGCCTTCTCTGCATCCCGCAATCGATAACGGCATCCAGCCAGGGAAAGACGACTTTTCCGGTGGATATCTGCACTGTCACTGTAGCTCAGATCCGGTTCAAATCACGATAACGTCCCAGAGCGCTCACAACCATGCTTGTGGTTGTACCAAGTGCTGGAAGCCGGACGGCGCTTTGTTTTCTCTGGTTGCCGTCGTGCCCAGAGATAGCCTGAGCGTTACTGCAAACGCGAATAAGCTGGTGATCGTTGACGAATCAGCGACAATACAACGCCACGCCTGCAAGACTTGCGGCGTTCATATGTACGGACGCATCGACAACAAGGATCACCCCTTCCATGGACTAGATTTTGTCCATACCGAGCTGTCTGATGAGGAAGGCTGGACGCCACCGCAGTTCGCCGCTTTCGTATCTTCATGCATTGAATCTGGTTTCGCACCGGATGCCATGGACGGTGTCAGATCCAGGCTGAAGGAGCTGGGCCTCGAGCCTTACGACTGCCTGTCGCCGCCGTTGATGGATCTGATCGCGACGCATACGGCAAAGGCGGCCGGCAAACTGGCGGCGTAGATACGTTTGGAGTCACATTCGGGTTCTGGTCACGAATACAGGGTTGCCCGCCTTCGTCCGGACTCACCCATCGAGCAATCATAACGTTATAACGTTAGACTGAGATTCGCTGGCAACAATTCAGAGTTCGCGCCGGTGCATTCTCTCCGCGACGCGGTCGGCCTAGCGTATAGCCCGCGCCAAGATGGTCGGCGCCGGGTCGCCGTATTCTCGTTCATTCCTGACCTCTGCCGTACTCCTGGACCTGCGGCCAAGTGTCAATATCGCATTACGAGAATAGTATGTGTGCCATGAGTCCAGTCGCTCTCGCCTGTCACAACTGTCGTTTCGCTCGCGCGGTTTTTGTGCTGCTTGGCTGTCAGATGTTCGTTATCGACGTCAGTGCATCAGAGCTGTCCGGCATCGCGACGCTGACCAGTGAATACATCTATCGGGGACTGGCAATGTCGGATGGCGATCCGGCGATTCAGTTGGGTGTCGATTACGAGCACGGTTCGGGGCTGTTCGTCGGCGCCTGGGCAAGCACGATCGATCTCACCAGCCCCTTGGGCCAGCGAGATATTGAACTGGACTACTACGCCGGCTATCACTATTCCTCAAAGGGACCCGTCGACGCGACGATAACGGCGTTGCGTTACACGTATCCCGGACACACCGGCATACACAGTTACGACCATAATGAAGTATTGGTCGATGTAACTTTGTGGGAACGTTACTCGATCGAACTGGGTTACACCAGCAATCTGTACGGACTCAAAAGAGTCGGCCGCCATGTCGAGTTCCGCTCCCGATGGCCGATTGCCAACGCCTGGGTCATCGGCGCCGGTCTCGGCAGCAATGATCTATCGGATGTCGGTTCGTCGAGATACTTACACTGGGATATCGGCGCGTCGGCCAGGTTGTCCCGGTTGACTGTCGACCTGCGCTGGTATGACAACCAGGAGCCTGATGGTTTCGCCCTTCAGGCCTCTGCAGATTCTCAGTTTGTCATCAGCATCTCAGCTGCTTTTTGATTCGCGCTCAGTATGATTGCGATACGGCTACTTTGCTTCTGCAACCTGACTCGTGCAGCAGATTTGCAAGAGCGCGGCAGGCATTAACGGAATCGCTCACCGTTGGTCGGCTGGCTACCAGCAGACCGGCAATCTGTTCGCTGCTTAGGGAAGGTTGACGCGCAACCAGCAAAGCCACGATACCGGACACCTGGGCGGCCGACAGGGAACTTCCCGAAGCATAGTCGTAACCGCCGCGGGGTACTGGCACGAGAATGTCGGCACCGGGGGCCTTGATGGGAAACCGCTGAACGGCGTCATCTGTGGCCATTTCATCCTCGGAACCGACCACGATGACGCCGGCGACATCAGCCGGAAAGCCTGAAACAAGTCTCGGTGGCGCCGCTGCCACAATTGCAATACCCCGTCCGAGCGCTACACGTACCAGGCGTCCGAGTAGTGCATCTGACGGGCCTCCCAGACTCAGATTGATGACATCGGTATCGGATTCGATGGCGTGACTCAACGCTTTGGCTAGCGTAAAGCTGTCGCAGATTGCGCGCGATTTGTCGAAAACATGCCAACATGCTTTTAGCACTGATAATCGGGTCGACGGTGCAACGCCGATCATGCCCGTGCCGTTATTGGCAGCCGCTCCGATAACGCCTGCGACTGCAGTTCCGTGTGGGTCCGCAGAGAATGGCATCGTGTCGTCCCCGACAAAGTCATGATGACTTTCGATTTGCGTCTCTAATTCTGGGTGATGTATATCGGCACCGGTATCGATAATTGTGACATTCGTGCCATCACCGACAGACCAGACGTGAGCCTGACTCAGCTCCAGTGTACTTAGGTTGTGCTGCAGCCCTGCATAAGGATCGTTACTGGCAATCCCGCTTGATCCGGTTACTTCGAATCGATTCAAAAGTTGCGCGGATTCCACTTCCGGACGCTCGCGCAACTGCACGAGCAGCTCGTCCAGGTTCACGTCATCCGGGACGCCGAATACGAGACAATGCACCTTGAGCGAAACGATCGGCCATTCATCCAGTGTCCGCAGGTTGAATTCCTCGGCAATACGTTTTGCCGTGCGCTTGACGCCGACGGACGTCAGGTAGGTCGATGAGCGGCGGCGATAACCGGGCCCTGCCGGGCCTGCACGTGTGGCATTACCCATACCGGGATCGGCGAAGGTGACCAGGATCCTGGTTTCATCCGGACTCGAGTCCGGATCGTCGTCAGCGTACCCGGAGGTGGGCGCGGCGATAGCCAAAAGCATTCCGATTGCAAAGCTGCGCATCATTGTCGTGACCCGACGACCACCGTTTGTGCGAACAGCACATTCGGATCTTTTTCCAAGTGCATAACAAGTTGATCTCGACCCTCGGTTGACAAGCTTTCCATGACACCGAGCGTATAGACTCCGCGATTCGACGGTCCGTTGACAATTGCCAGATCATATCTTTCCAGTAACCCGGTGAGTTGAGTCTCATCGAGCTCGGGGCCGAAGACAACACGAACATAGTTTCCGTTGGGTAGGACTTGCGGCTGTGTCAGTGTCGTGAATTCAACGTCTTTCTGATCCGGCCACAGCAATACGGTGACAAGCGCGACCAGCAAAGCGGTTTGCGCAGCAAATGCAATTCGCCATGGACTCGCGATTACCTCATGAAGCATTGACAACAACATTTGTCCCCGATGTCGATTAGCGATCAACGCGTCGATTCGCGCATTGATGTTGCGCATATCGGGATCAGGCATCGGCATTGAACCCGACGTCTTCACGATCGAATCTCGAAGCTGCCGCAGATAGTCAAGTTCACGCCGGCAAATCACACATGCGCTCGCATGCTCGAGGACAATCTCTTTCTCTGCATCATCCAGCGTGTCGCTGACGAGCCACGGCAGCAAATCGGCCGCCTGCTCATGCGACATCGATTCACGCGCGTTCACGATTCTGCTCCCTGGGTTGGCCGGCCAGCGCCGGCAACAGGAATTTCAACCGGCGCCTGGCATGAAACATGCGGGTTTTTACGGTATTGACGGGACAACCGGCAATATCGGCGATCTCCCGATAGGAAAACCCGCTGAAATAGGTCAGCTCGACGACCTGGCGGTGATCGGGGCTGAGACGCATCAATGCCACCCGAATCCAGTCGTCGTGCGGCGTCGAAGAGCCCGCAATCGCATCGGCATTAGCGCTATGATCGAGCCCTGCCTGATAACGGCGCTCGGCCCTCATGGCCGTCAGCGCCCTGCGGTAGGCAATGCCGAAGATCCAGCTGGACACGGCCCCGCGGCCGCGGAATTTTCGGGCATCCTTCCACACAACCAGCATCACATCGTCCAGAATTTCCTCCACGGTACCGGGATCGGCCAGCAACCGGCGAAGATAGCCACACAGGCGGGGATGATAGAGCCGGTACAACTCGGAAAATGCGGCCCGATCTGACTGCCGCACGCGATCCAGGAGCGCAAGTTCCTTGCCCTCATTTGCTAGTGCATTGCCTGCCTTGGACTCTGGCATGTGGAATGCCCCGTCGCGGACGGATTCTCTAATTATAAGTCTCCGGAGATCGGGAAAAGGTTCACCTTTCAGGTCGTCCATGTAAAAAACCCCGCCGGGCGGGGTTTTTCCACTCAATATGACCTGAATTACAGGCCGAATAGTTCGCAACGAGCCTTTATTGCGTTCAGGCAGCTTGCGACTTCCTCCGAAGAAATCGCCGGACGACGAACTATGATCGGCACCACTTGTTCATTTCGATACACGCAGGCATCAAAAAAGCCCGGTGGAGCCATATTGAACCCGTTTATCGCAGACCCGAAATGCAAGGGATAGCATTCCCGAATGTTCTGCGCAAATACAAAACCGGTGGGATCGGGGCTGGCCCTCGCGCATCTGAAAACCGAACCGTCAGTGCCGGCACCATCAACTGACTCAAGTTCTGCCTGCGTCCAGCATGGGCACGGTTCTTGGACACGAATACACGGCATGTCCGGGTCACCGTCTTTTTTCCTCTTATTGTAGTTTTCCAGGATTCGCCCAGACGGTAGCTGGTCTTTTAGCACCTCGAAGTCAGCCGGTGCAATCGGCGCATCCTCGCTGGCGTTGTCTTGTGCCTCGCAGAATGCGACACAAAGTCCGTACAGTCCTTTGGTCACGCCGTCCGCCTTGAGCGGATCGCAAACCCTCTTTTCGGCGGGCGTTTGACCGTCGGGTGTCTGTGCAGCGACGGGTGTCACCTATATGAATTCAATAACCACGCCAGCGATCACGCTCGCCAGCAGAGTTTGTATTTTCATTTGCCTTCCCCTCGATTAAGTAACTGAGACAGGTGTCTCGTTTCGTGCAGGGGGAAGGAGTATTCGGCAGACCCGATGCCGATCGTTATCAGATTCCCGACCAATCCTTTCAATATCGCGACGGGTTACGTCGTAGCCCCGACAAAGACTTATGGACGCTCGCGGCAGGACCAGCAAAATCGAAGTCGCTTTGAAGAAAACCATATATTATATTTAATTACGGTTATTTATTAATGTATATTCTGGAAAATGTTTCGGTCGGGTCGTGAACCTTGGTGTCATTGTCGAGCCCCGTCCGTCGGCACATGTAGTGCCTCAAGAGTCAACGGCTGCCCGAGATCGGCGTTGAACTATTACTGCGCATCAGGCGACTCACATTTAACGACCAAACCAAAGTTGGAGAGCCCCGGTTGCCGGAATGAACAGATCAGGAATGTATTGCTCAAGGATCGTGCGGCGCCCCGGCTTTTTGCTGGTTTCTTTGTTCAGCTGTCTCGTTGTCGGCTGCACGGCCGGCAGCGGCGAGGGTCTCGATATCAGCGGCCGGCCGCTCGATGAGGGCGGTAATGTCCCGCTGGCGGCTACGCTGGCGTCGATCCAGGCGAATGTATTCAACCCGTCATGCATCGTCTGCCATGCCGGCGCGAACGCGCCTCAGGGTCTGCGCCTGGATGCGGCGAACAGTTTCACAAACCTCGTCGGCGTCGCCAGCCGGCAGGACTCTGCATTCTTGCGCGTGGCACCGGGAAACCCCGACCAGAGTTACTTGATTCTGAAACTCGAAGGCACGGCATCGGTGGGTGAGCAGATGCCCTTGGGCGGTCCTCCGATACCGCAGTCGACGATCGATTTCGTGCGTCAGTGGATCACGGATGGCGCCCTGCCCGATTCCGGCGGCCCGCCGGCGTCGCCGCCCGTCGTGATCTCACTGGGCCCCAATCCGGACGCCATTCTGGGGAGCTTCCCGGCAGATATTATGGTCGGTTTCGATCAGGACATGGACGCATCGACAATCAATGCCATGACATTCACGCTCGTGCGAAGCGGCGACGACGGACGATTCAACGACGGCAATGAACAAGTGATAACGCCGACGTCGGTCGCCCTGTCGGCCATGAATGCGAGACTGGCGATCATGGACCTGACCGGAGTGACGGCGATCGAGGACCGCTACCAGGTTACCTTGCGTGGTTCCGGCGCCAGCGTCATCCTGGGCGTCAGCGGCCTGGCGCTGGATGGCGAATTTGCGGGTACCTTGCCGTCCGGTAACGGCACAGAAGGCGGCGACTTCGTGGCCGAATTCGAGGTACAGGGCCTGCAGCCCTCGCTGGCATCGATCCAGAACAACCTGTTCGCGCCGACCTGCTCGGTCGCGGGTTGTCATACGGGACCGCCGGGGCCTAATCTGCCGTCGGGCATGGATCTGAGCTCCGCGGATGCCAGCTTCAGCAGCCTCGTCAATATTGCGAGTTTTCAGGTGCCGACGATACTTCGCGTGGCCGCCGGCGATGCCGGCAACAGTTACCTGATTCAAAAGCTGGAAGGCACTGCCGCCGTCGGCGCGCGCATGCCGCTGGGCGGCCCGTTTCTCGATCAGGCTACCGTCGACGTGATTCGGCTGTGGATCGATTCCGGGGCGCCGCGATGACCTTGCGACTGGCGGTATCGTTGCTGCTGCTTGGCATCCTGGGACAGCAGGCCGGTGCAGAACCCTATCTGGCCGTCCGCAAGGGGCTGAAATGCGTAATGTGTCATACGTCGCCATCCGGCGGCGGCTTGCGCACCGCTTACGGCAATGTCTATGGGCAGGCCGAACTCCCGGGACGCAGACTCGATCTCGGGGATCTCTGGACCGGCGAGCTCGGTGAATACCTTGCCGTCGGAGGTGACATACGTGGTGGCTGGAACCAGGTGAATGTGCCGGGTCAGGCGACGTTCTCGGAAACCGGACTGGAAGAGTTTTTGGCCTATGTGGCGGTGACGCCCTTTCCCCGACACCTGACGCTTTACGTGGACGCGAGGCTGCGGCCCGGTGATCCGGTGGTGCGCGAGCGGTACGCGCGCCTGTCGACATCGGACGGGCGCTGGTGGCTCAGGGCCGGCGAGTTTTTCCTTCCCTATGGTCTGCGCCTGCAGGATGACGATGCCTTCGTGCGCCGGGTAACCGGCATCAATTTCAATACGCCGGATACGGGCTGGGAACTCGGCCTGGAAATGGGACCCTGGACGGGGCAACTCGCGGTCACGCGCGGCACCGCCGGGGGTCCCGAAGTCGATTCCGGCAAGCAATACAGCCTGCGCGTCAGCCACGTGACGGCGACATGGCGAGTCGGGGCAAGCTTCAATTTCAATGACACGAGATTCGGTGACCGGCAGATGCAAAACGTGTTTGCCGGCGTACGAACGGGGCGCATTTCCTGGCTGGCCGAGCTCGATTACATCATCGATGACGGCGCACCCACCGGCCGACGCAGACTATGGGCCAGCCTCGTCGAGGCGAACGTCCGCTTGAAACAGGGCCACAACCTCAAGGCAGCATTCGAGTACTTCGATCCGGATACCGACGTGTCGGAGGATCAGCAAATGAGGCTGAGCCTGGTGTGGGAGTACTTTCCGGTCCAGTTTTTCCAGACCCGATTCGGTTACCGGCGCTATGACGGTATCCCGCAGAATCCCGCCCAGAACAGGGAACGGCTGTTTCTCGAACTGCACATTCCGTTTTGACCGGCAACATTTGAACCTATCGGTCGTTTTCGGCGACTCACCCGATAGCGACAGACCATCCTGAATCTCAGTCCGGGGCGGCAATGCGTCCTGGCGCGGGGGAACGATATGAAAAGGCTCATCTGCCTGACACTAGCTGCGTTATTCTTCTCGGCATTCATGGCTGCTTGCGGCGGAGGCGGCGGCGGCGCAGCACCGCCGCCCCCGCCCCCTCCACCGCCGCCGACGGCTCAGAACCCGGGCGGCATCTGGGTCGGCCAGTCCGTGACGGCGGCCGCCCCGGATGTGTTTACCAGCTTCGAGATCACGCAGAACGCGCCGTTCACGGTGGGCACCGCACCCTTCACCGCTAGTTTTTCCAATGGCCGGGCGGAGACTCGCGGTGTTCCGTCGTTCTACATAACAGGGGCAAATGCCTGGCACGTGCTGGTCGGGACGTCGGCAACCGTGACCTTCGGGACTAATCCCAGCAGCCTGAATTTCTGGGTGCGCACCGAGAACGCCGGTGACGTGGCGGAGGTACGGATTGTCGACGAGAACTCGACCCTCATTCAGGCCATCGTGCCCGACAATGTCTACCGGGAGATCACCATCAACCGCATGCCGGGCGAGCCGCTGATCGGCTCGGTCGAAGTAACGAGCACCAGCGGCGGCGATGTGGTGATCGACGACTTCACGTTCGGCTTCGCCGCCGCAACAGATGATGTCGACTGTGCGGTCGCCGAGACGCTAGAGTTTGCCTGTGTCGTCAGCGACACGGTATCCGGCGCCGTCATCGCCAGCGCCGGCGGCATGGTTCAGATCAGCAACGGAAATCAGGTATCCGGCACCGGTACGCTCCATGCTGTGCCGGGATTCACGCTGAGCGACGGTTCCACCGTCGCTGCATTGACCATTTCCGCTGGCACGGTCAGCGAAGGCAATACGCTCGACCTGACGATCAGTGCAGCCGGTACGACGGTTACGATTTCGGCCACGTTCGACAACATCTATAATCGCGGCAGTGATCTCGCGACTGTCGCGGCCGTATATACGACATTCGACATATTCGGAGATCCGTCCTCGTTCACCGTCGACGCCACCGGTGCCATAACTGGTCAATCCAACGCGGGCTGCGTCCTCAACGGACAGGTCACTATCATCGATGCCGCGTTTAATGCGTATGATGTCGCGCTGGATGTCGCGAATTGTGGCGGTCTGGACGGTATGTATAATGGTCTGGGCCTGACCCGCGACAACGTCGCAATGGATGACTTGTTCGAATTCGCGGTATTCACTGCGCAGACGACCATTGTCGGGGCAGCGGAGAAGTAGGCACTAGGCTGCCCTATCTCTGCTGATTGACAGCCCAGTCGTAGTCGCTGAACACGACCTCGTAGCCGTCCGTCGCAAGCAACTCGTCTCTTAGATCCGGCGGCGCGACACTGGCAATATAGTCGACGAGCCCGCGATCGGCGGGCAGTCCCCGCCGCCGCAGATCATTGATAAAGTCGGATCTGAACCACTTGAAAATGGCGGACAATACAACTTCTTTTCTGTCATGATCGATACTTACGTTTCTCGAATCGCTGACGAAGTCTGCGGCCGCCTTTTGCAACAAAGGTTCGAGAGCATCTCCGGACGCCAGCTCCGGTCGAAGCACCGGGCAACTCTCGCTGCCGCAATTCAATACGAAATGGGTGCGCGCGTCGCGATAGTTTGCGCGAATAATGTCGTTTTCGATTGCATACAAACTGTACGGCTCGCCACCGAAGACGTATCTGTTTTGATAGAAAAATCCCAGGCCCTTGACCAGTTCTAGCGGTGCTTTGACATTCGTGACACTTTCCAGCGGCCAGTTATCCAATATGCTCCTGATGACGTAGGCATTGTAAGCATAAATCCAGTAGGCCAGTTCGTCCTGCCGCGTTTCGAATCTCCGTGGTGTTGACTCCGGACTGAACCGGCTGACGGCAGCGAGATACGAGTCGAGTCGATGCAGGTCGACGGTGCTCTCTAGCCATCTTTGATAATCAACATTGCCCGATCGATCGACGAATCGCCGAAGCAGCCCTTCGAAAACCTGGTGTGAAAAATAATCGCTCGGAAAGTCCTCGGGAATGGCCGCATCGATGGTGACAAGGCGGGGGCGGTTCAGCCAGCACACCGCTGCCACCAGGATTCCCACGACGAGGGTGATTGCTATTGCGGATTTCAAGGCTTTATGCGGCTCGTACGATGGTTGGCGACACGGACATAGACCCGCCCGCGCATCACAATATTACCCGCCAGGAGATGCCAGCACCCACGATCTGGAGTATTCTGGGTGCCGCACAGCCGGGGTCATCACGGCGATACTTGCGGAGGGCGAAATGGCAATGTTCAAGAAAGCGGATGATGACGGTCGGCCGGACGTGGCATCTCCGCCACGCATCGGCCAGGCACGTCCGATACGGTCCAAAAACGTATCCGTCATCGGTCCGACGCTGGTTTTCAAGGGCGAGCTGTCGGCTGACGAAGACCTGGTTATCGAAGGCAATATCGAGGGCACGATCGCCCATCACAAGAAGCATCTGACGGTGGGCAAGCAGGGCCACGTC
>JBHIDG010000034.1:0-14491 GCA_046760025.1 Woeseia sp.
GCAAATCACTTCGATCTGGTGGACCTCCGCCAGGTCAGTACAGTGATCCTCAACCCGAATCGTTGCAAAATAGAAACCAAAGGTCTCCGTCAGCCGGGCAGTCAGGCTCAACCCGTCTCCATGTCCTGGTGGACGGTGGCCACTGTGTCGTATCGATTGTGTCAAAGACCTGCTCCGTTGCCGAACACATTACCGGATCTTGATTTCGTGGCAGCTGCTGCAGCCGAGCAGCAGTGCCATGAGACCGACCGCTACTCCAATACCGTATCATCGTATCCCTTATCTCGAGTTCTTTACGCCTGGCATCAATCAATCCCCTCCGCGGGCGCAATGGTAATCGCGTTCGCATCTGTATCCACGGGCGAAGTCACCCGTGCATCGATCGGCGCCAGGCATCCCTCGGGATCTCGCAAGAACGGATGGTGATCGACCCCGGTCAGTACGCGCAGACGCCAGCCGGGGTGTGTCGCAGTCAGGCGCACGATTGCTCGCAGCGGCGCCATCACGTCCTGGTCACCGTGAATACATGAAACCCCGATGTGCACGGGCAAGCGATTGAGATCCTCGGCCGCATCGTAGCGATATACGACTTCCCACAGTGATGATGTCGACGATCGCCAAGTGTGTTTCACGAGATCTTCAGCGACCTCACGGGGGACGCTGCGAAGCACGTACGGCAGCAACCAGCCGAGCACGCGGCGCGTAATGATGCAGGCAATCATCGTCAGCGCCACGTTCGTATAAAGAAAGCCGCCTCTGACCGGGCCTGAGCGCATGTACCTGTAGGCCGTACCTTGCGAACCGAAGTAAGGCATTCCGATCAGTGTGATGTTCCTGACGTGCTCGGGATGACGTGCGGTATAAGCCACCGATATGAGCGCGCCGAGGGAATGGCCGACCAGCGACACCGGGCCAAGCGGCTCGAGCACTGCATGCAGTTCCTGCACCTGGCGCTCGACGGTGTACTGTGTCCAGGGTTTGGGCGATCGCCCGAATCCGAGAAGGTCCACCAAAATGACACGGTGGCGTTTTTCGAGCGGCTGCACACCGGATGCCCAGTAACGTGTCGTTCCGCCGAGACCCGGGATGAAAACGATGGTTTCCTCTCCCGTACCGAGGGTCTCCGTATAAAGTCCTGCGGCAGAGTCTTCACCCGTGCCCGATCGGTTCAGCCAGCTCACAGGTACCTCGCCAGACGCAGAGTGACGAAGCTGTCGTTACGAATTCCGGCCAGCAAAGGATCGAGGGCATCGATATCTGCAAACACGCGAATTTCGAGCTCGAGCTTCCAGACCTCACCGAGGCGCCTTTCGCCTTCGAGGACAGCGAAGGTGCCGTTGGAATCGATCATGGCGCCGCCCAGGATCGCGGTATCTTCGGTATCGTTCAATGCCAGGCGGAATCCGATAAACCAGTCATCGTCATAGATCGTCGGTGGCGCCGTGTCGTCTCTGTCGTCGTACAGATACTCGGCCAGCAGTCCGAGGTCGGCGCTCGATTGACCAAGGCCGAATAGCGTGTACTCGACGCCGGCGACAAATGCGCCGAAGAGCCTGCCGTGTCCGCTGCGGCCTATAGCTTCAAGCTTCCACAACCAGGCATCCCTGGTGTACTGAATGTCGACACCGAGCTGGCGAATAATGTCGTAGCGTGGCACCAGCACCGGAAGATTCGCGGCGTTCAGACGTGGCAGGAGTCGTGGCTCGCGCGCGGTGCCGTAGAATCCGGACGCGCCCAGATCCCAGTTGCCGAGCGCGTGCGACCAGCGAAGCGCCCAATCGAGCCGCCGGTTTTGTGCAGCCGATTGGTATTCTGCACGATTCGTGTCGATCGGCAGCGCGCCGCGCAGCCTTGCGTCCGCCGCCGGAAACGTGCGCTCCCGAAACCCGGGAAGCAAAAAGACACCGAAAGAGCCCGCTTTTGCAGTCCAGCGCTCCGCCGAGATCATCGGCTGGCCGAGCTTGTCCTCTTCGTCGATGTCCTCTACAAAGTCGGTTTGGTTGATGATGTCTACCAGATGGCGCGCCTCCGTGACGCCCCAGAACACGCGGCCGAGCCCCACCTGCCAGGTCCATTGTCCGCTCGTATGTTGCCAGTACGCCTCACGCAGGTCCCAGTGCGTACGGTTGTCGTCGTTCGAATCGAAACGCATAAACGGCGAGATTGTTAAACGATCATTGCCGTCGCTCCATGCGTAGCGAAGTTCCGGTCGGATAACAATGGAGGGTGACGGTCCGGCGTCGGGTTGTTCCGGAAACAACGGTCCGTCAATGAATATTCGCGGCTCGAGACTGACATGCCCCGACCAGTCGATTTCCTCCGCCTGCCCCGGTGCTGCGACGAGAACGGCAGCCAGAATCGAGTAAATCATTCGAATCGCCGTAGCCTTCACGAATTGCTCACCGTAAGCGGCGCAGGGCGCTGGGATCGAAGTCCTGATCGGTGAGTCCCGTGCTGAACTGAAACTCACCGAACGCCAGCATCGTGGTTTTTCCGGTCTGATGGTTTTCCATTCGCATACGCTTCGCGCGCCAATATCTGTCGAGGTAATTTCGATAATCTTCGAACACGAGCGTCTTCTTCAGCCGACCCTTGCGATCGTAGTACTCTATCTTGACGGGGCGGTATTGATCCTGATCGATCCAGACGACCTGCCGGGAGTAGCCTGAGTCTTCATAACGGGGCCGGCGCTCCAGGACGAAGCACTGCCAATCGGTACAGGCTTCGTTTCGAAGCCACCGGTAGTCGAACTTCTCCACCTCATCAGACAACAGATCTTCATAGGCAAACTCGCTACCGACAAAGGCGCTGGACATGTTGCTCGAGGCAATGCGTTTGACACGCTTCAGCGATGGCAGATACAGCCATTGATCATCCGGGCGATCGATATGCGTGTGACTCAGGAACGCCGTGCCCTCGATGTCACGGGGCTCGTGAAAGACCGTGAGGGACTTGTCTCCTTCACCCGCCCCGGAGACCTCCAGCGTCTGCCAGGTCAAGCTGCGGGCACGCTGGCGCCCCTCGGCATTGGTGAGCGTCATGTTCAACTCCGTGACCGTGTCGACGAACCCCTGGTCGCGGCGCTCGGCTTCCTCGGCGATCGCACGCCCTCTTGCGTCAGGCGTCAGTGTCGCATCATCAGCCGGCTCAGCGCTCAACGCCACGTTCGCCCAGCTGAGCACCACTGCTGCAAGCAATAGCGGCTTCATGGGCGCAGCTCCCGCCTTGCCATAGCGTCGGCGGCAGGCGCGTGTGGTAGATACCGTTGCGGCTCGGCCTCGAAGCGCTCCAAACATCTACGTGAGCAAAAGACGAAGCGTTGTTCCTCGATTGTCGTAGTCACTTCGGCGGTCCATTCATCCACGCGCATGCCACAAACCGGATCGTGTGCCCAGGCATGCTGCTCGGACTTGCGGTCCCTGAACTCGCCGTCTTCGAGCCACAAAACGCGATCGGCCACATCCTCCACCCGCGGATCGTGTGTTACGAGAATGACCGAGCGCCCTTCGTCATGTGCGATGTCGTACAGGATCATCGTAACCTCCTGGCCGTTCACCGAATCGAGATTACCGGTCGGCTCGTCCGCCAGGATCAGCGGTGGCGCATTGATCAGCGCGCGCGCAATTGCAACGCGTTGCTTTTCGCCGCCCGATAAAGTGCGTGGCAGAGCGTGGCGTCGTTGCGTCAGGCCCAATCTCTCGATAAGCGCATCGGCCCGTTCGGCGGCCGCGGCCATACCGCCGGCGACGAGACGCGCCGGGAACAGGATATTCTCCTCGACGCTCAGCGCGTCGAGAAGGTTGAATGCCTGAAACACGAAACCGATTTTCCGGGCGCGTATGCGGGGCAGTTCTGCTTCGCTCATCCCGGTAATGTCGGTGCCGTCAATAACGACACGCCCGGCGGTCGGTTTCAACAGTCCGCCGAGCATCGAGATGAGCGTCGTCTTGCCTGATCCGGAGGGACCCATCACGAGCACCATCTCACCGCGCGCGATGTCGACCGAGACGTCGTCGACCGCTTTCACTTCGGTGTGACCGGAACCGAAAGTCTTCACCAGGCTCTCGCCCTTCAATACGATGTCGTTCATAGCTTTACTCCACAAAGGCTAGGCCTGGAATGCCGATAAGGGATCGACGCGTGCGATCTGGCGGGCCGGGATCACCGATGCCAGTAACGCGACACCGGCGCCAACCACGGCGATCCTCACCACGGCTTCGGTCGTGAGGCTCAAGGTCACCTGGGGGACAAGCGCCGCTGTGAGCGGCATCAACGCCAGCGCCACAACGGTTGCGAAGAATACACTTGCCAGAATGATGACAGTTGCCTGAACGATGACGCTTATGTACAGCGACCGGTTGGTGGCGCCGAGCGCTTTGGCGACGGCCAGCTCCCGATGCTGCCTGGCTACCTGGGAATAGATCGTGAATGCCACCAGCAAGATGGCCAGCGCGCCGCCGATCGCAGTCATTACTGCGATGGTCTCCACACCCATCTGCATCACCAATTCCCTGTCGTTTGTTACAAACTGCCCGGATGGCAGCGCGTGCACTTTGTCGACTTCCCGTTCTATTTTCCTCGCCAATGCCGCGGGATCGATTCCCGGCTCGGCCTTGACCAACAGGAAGCTCACGATGTCGAGTGAGGTCATGATGTCCTCGAGATCGGTTTTTGTAACGAATATGACCGTGTTGCCCATTGAGAACGTGTCCTCGGACAAACCGACCACCCTGAACTCATGATCCGTGATGAAAACGCTGTCGCCCAGACCGAGACCGGTCATATCGGCAAAGACCTCCGGTACGACGACTTCGCCGGGCTGCGGCCGGCCGCGCCCGGCCGCCATCGACCACGGACCCCCTCTCTCTCGCTAGCCGCATCGAGGCCGACGATGAAGGAAAACCATCGCTTGCCGCCGGCATCGACAACGGTGTTGAGGTACAGGATTGCGTCTGCCGCCTCGACACCGGGCACGTCACGAACTTCGCTGATCTTCCAGTCGGAGAGATACGAGGTCGCCATATGCATATTCGACACGCCGCGTTGCATCACCCATATGTCGGCGTCGGCATTCTCCACGTAGGCGACGACCTGTTTTGCTTCGCCCGCATAAATTGCCTCGAATAGCATCGCCAGCAACAATGCGCCGCCGACCGCCGCGACGCTCGAGAACACGGTAAGCGGTGTCGAGAAAAAACTCTTGAAGGTCCATTGCCACATGATCAGCTCCGGAATGCGAGGCTCGGATCCACACGGCGAATCAGGCGAACCGGCAGCAGTGCGCCCATAGCCGCAAACAGCAGACATGCGATTGCGGTCCGCATGATTGGGACTGGCTCGGTGGCCAGCACCAGATAAAGTGGCGCCGCGTTTTCGACCCCTGTCGCAATGAGGTCAGCAAGAACCACGCCCAGGGGTATCGCGAACAGCATGAGGATCAGGGCTTCTATCACCACGCTCATGCTCAGAAACTGCTGCGAGAACCCAAGGGCTTTCAATACGCCGAAGTCGTGCCGGCGCCCGTTAACCGCCGCAAACATGATGATCCCGGTCACCAGCGCGCCGATTACGTAGCCGACACCGATCATCAGCAGCATGATGGGCCCGAACAGCACGCGCCCCAGGGTCTCGTCCTCCGTTGCGAGTTTTTCCGGGACAAAAACGTCGCCGTCGGGCACGGCTGCCTCGATGTCGGCAGCGACCGCATCGCGATTCGCGCCCGGGGTCAATTCGACGAGCAGAAAACTCAGCAGCGGAAAAGTGCTGATGTCGGCAGCGATGTCGGATTCGAAGTAGAAATCGATGAGATCGTCGTATCGGGCGAAGCCGAAAGGCGTGAAGAATGCGCTGGAGTTCTCGGTGAAACCGGAAATTCGAAACTCGAAGTCGGAAACAATGAACGGGTCTCCGAGTTTCAGCGCGTATTTGGCCGCCAGCGAACGATCGACCACGATGTCGCGCGGTTCGGTTACGGCCGATCCGGACATCAGTTCCTTTGGGCCACCGCCGCTATCGTAGACGAGCAGGAATATCGGTGTACGCCGGTTCGCCTGCTCGTAGATTACGGAAATACCCGTGAGCGGATGGGCAGTGGCGACGCCTTCGACGGCCTCCACGTCGCGGCGCGCAAACTGCGGCAGAATCGATCGGGCCGCCGTCATGTTTGCGACACCCGCCTGGGTAACGATCAGATCCGCGTTGCGGTCAAGGACGGTGTTGCGCAATTGCACAAGCAGTCCCGCGTAAAATCCTTCCAGTACCAGTATGACGGCGACAACGGCCGCAAGGGCGGTTGCGGTCAGCACGGTGCGCAAGGGATCGAGTCGAAGCTGCCGATATACCAGGCGAATCACTCTGGGTCCTCCGAATCTGACCGCGCAGACTCGCCGGCCTCATGCAACAATTCCGCAACGGGCCACACGCGCTCCTGAAACCGTATGCCGTGTTCCATCCAGTAGTTGGCCCCGTAAATCGCAGCGATCCAAAGTGCTGTACCGATCAGCCATAGCAGTAATGTCGCGTACGGGAATCGCATACAGCAGACCAGCAAGTTGTAACCGGCCAAGATCATTACGACCGGCAATACAATCATGACCAGTGCGGTTATACCGAGTACCCTGCCGGGCACTTGCACCAGTACGCGGTCGCCGACCTGGCAGCCGGCTATGTGACGGATGCGGAAGGTGCGATAGGCACGGTCGGGTCCGCTGAATGTACAGGCCGACTTTGTGGGACATGCGTTACACCCGAGTCCGACCGGTACCTTGACGTACATCCAGCCGTTCTCGATACGGGTAATCAGGCCTGGATCGGTACTCGATTCCCTCACTGCAATATCTCCGAAAGACCAATGGGAGACTTGACCGCGAGGCCTAAAGCAACCAGCGTGATCCCGGTGGCGGGTAACGCAAGCCGGGCAGGCCTGCTAACCCAGAAGATACCCAGCAAACTGACAGCGATGCCGGCCAGTTCCACGCCATGCAGTCGTTCTGCAAAAAACAGGGCGCCCATGACCAGGCCGAAGATGGGCGTCAAAAAGGTGAAGACATTCAGTTGGTTCAGGCTCGATCTGCGCAACAGCGAAAACCACAGCACGAATGTGGCAGACGTACCGAGCAAGCTCAGCGTGATCAGCGTAACTACAAATCGCAATGACCAGTTGATTGCACGTGCGTCTTCAATCGCCAATGCAAGCAACGCCAACGGTACGCCACCGATGATGAGTTGCCAGCCCATCGATCGCAGGACATCGACGCGGCCTGCCAATCGTTTCAGCGCCACGTTGCTGATGGCAATCCCCGCGGCAGCTAACAGAATCAGAAGGATGCCCGGCAATTGCGGGGCCATGCCGGATAGTTCACCGGTGGCGATCAATACTATCCCGGCGAAACCGGCCGCAAGCCCACATTGCTGCGATACCGTCAGACGCTCGTTCAGAAAAGCCCATGCCAGCACCGCTGCGATCAGCGGTTGAGTGTTCGCGACCACCGTCGCCAGCCCCGGTGAAACAAGGCCGCCGCCATAGAACATGCCGAAGAAGCCGAGGCTTGTCGCCGTCAGGCCGACGAGTACGATGCCGCCCCAAACCGTCCCGCCTTTGATGGCAGGGCGCCGCAGCCACTGCGCTGCAACTAGCAGCACCGCACCGGACAGGACTGCGCGAAGTGTGGCGAATGCCATAGGCGGTGAATCCGTCAGCCCGACGTTGATCAACGGAAAACAAACCGCCCAGAGAAACATCACCAGCACGGTGCCGGCGACAATGCCGAGAGATAGACGCGACAATCGTGGGTCCATATTTCCAGTGGTGCCGGTCACGAGGGCGCCTCGGCCGATGCCCGATGCCCATGCTGACAGCGACACCAGGTGCAGTTGCATCCACTGCGCGCGTGCTCGACCCGCAACAGCGGTTTGCCCGGCAACCACCTCGCTGCCGCCGCCTTCCAGCGGGCCGGTGCATAAATACGTTGCAGCAGCAGGCGTGCATCACGCCCGGGGATGACGTGATTGATCACGGCCTGCCGCCCCGGGTCGCCAAGCCAGCGGTACAACCGGCGATTGAAGAGGCTGCTCGCGTTCAAACCACCCAGCCGGCTGCGCCAGGCGCGTTCATAGGCGTCCGCGGTGCCGTCGCTGCGCCCGGCGAGGTAGCCCGACAAGATTGCGTAGCGCAGCCCGAAGCCGAAGAGCGCATCCTGAAATCCGGCCGCTTCCCCGACATACAGGCGATTCCCGATCACCGCGCTTTGCACGTGATCGAAATTACCGCTGCCGCCGAATCGTCTGGCGCGGTCCCAACGCAAGCCGGCGGCCCGCTTGAAAAATTCGAGCGTGTTTTCGACATAGCGGCGTTCATCGTGGAAGCCCGAAAAAAGACAGCTGGCCACCGTGCCGCGACCTTGGTCGACCAGCAGATAGCTGTAGCCGTCACGCGCAAGGCGCGTTCCGACTGCCGCATAGCAGCCGTCAGCCATGTCCGTTTCGAAAACGTAGCCGGCAGCGATCGCGTCGGCGCGATGCGGGCCCTCGGCGACCACGCCGCCGTCGCGGATATGTCGCTTGTGGCTGCCGAAGCGAATCTCGATGCCCGCATCGAGTACCTGTTTCTTCAGGGCGGCATCCAGCGTACCGGGCTCGCTGCCGCGACGTACCAGATAGAAGATGGGCTCGTCGGCGCGTACGGTCTGGGCACGGCCGCGGGGGTCGAAGCACACGAACTCCTGCACGGGCGTCAATGCAAAGGTCGCCTGCACGCCGCATTGTGCGAGTTCGCTCAGCACACCGGTGTCCGAGGACCAGTTCTCCAGGCCCTGGAAATCGCCGTGAAAGCGCGCGCCGACATCTGATCGCTTCTCGTACACGATCACTTCCGCCCCGCTTGCCCGGGCACTCAGCGCTGCACTGAGTCCGGCCGGTCCGGCCCCGACGATTTCAATTGTGCGATCGCTCATCGCTGGAACTAGCCTTCCGATCAGAAATTCGAGTCGGATGAACCGCTGTCTCACCCTCGAGGGCTCTCGACTCCAGCGATTGCTGAAGCTGCGCCAGGTCCGGCTCGATCAGGGTCTCTTGCGCAAGTAATAGTTTTGCACCGCCCTCGAGGAACTCCCGGTGCTCACACAGAATCGCCTTCGCACTGTCGAAAGCGGACTGCACGAGTGCCCGTTCCGCCCGATCGATCTTCTCGGCGGTTTCATTGCTGACCTCGCGATGTGCCGGCAGGTTGGCTTGGTTGCCGAGAAAAACAGGGGTTTCATCTTCGTAGACCACGTGCCCCAGGGCCTCGTCCATGCCGTAACGCGTAACCATGCTTCGCGCAATGTCCGTGGCCTTTGCCAAATCGTCGGCCGCGCCTGTGGACAGGTGCGCAAACATCAGATGTTCAGATGCCCGACCGCCGAGCAGGACCGCCATTTTGTTGAGCAGTTCTTCGCGCGTCATCAGAAAACGATCCTCGGTCGGCCGCTGTATCGTGTAGCCGAGCGCACCGATACCGCGTGGAATAATTGAAATTTTGTGCACCGGGTCCACGCCGGGCAGCGACATAGCTACTACTGCATGGCCCATCTCGTGGTAGGCGACGACTTCACGCTCTTTCGGATTGAGCAGACGATTTTTCTTCTCCAGGCCAGCGACGATGCGTTCAATTGCACGAGTAAAATCGTCCAGAGTTACGGAATCGCCACGACGGCGTGTCGCCAGCAACGCCGCCTCATTGACCAAATTTGCCAGGTCCGCACCGGTGAATCCCGGAGTCAGTGCCGCAACTGCTTCCACATCAACGTCAGCCGCGAGCTCGACTTTCTTGACGTGTACGCGGAGGATCTCGGCTCTGCCGATCTTGTCCGGTCGATCCACCAGCACCTGGCGGTCGAACCGGCCGGCACGTAACAGCGCCGGATCGAGGATCTCCGGCCGGTTGGTCGCCGCCAGCAATACCAACCCCCGACTGGGATCAAATCCGTCCATCTCTACGAGCAGCTGGTTGAGCGTCTGTTCTTTTTCGTCGTGGCTACCACCTAATCCTTGGATGCCGCGTGCACGCCCGAGCGCATCGAGTTCATCAATGAATATAATAGCCGGCGCTCTTTGCCGTGCCTGATCAAAGAGATCGCGCACGCGCGCAGCCCCAACACCGACAAACATCTCGACGAATTCCGAGCCGCCGATGGAGAAGAAAGGAACTTTCGCCTCGCCGGCAACGGCCCGGGCAAAAAGCGTCTTACCCGTGCCGGGCGGTCCGACCAATAAAATTCCTTTGGGAATTCGTGCGCCCAGGCGGGCATATTGCTGCGGATTTCCGAGAAAGTTCACAACCTCCTGCAACTCTTCCTTTGCTTCGTCGACACCGGCAACATCATCGAATGTCACCTGAGTATCTTTCTCCACATAGACTTTGGCTTTGCTTTTTCCCACGGACATCATGCCGCCTGCGGTATTCATGCGGCGCGTGGCTAAGGTCCAGATGCCGAAAAATACGGCAATCCAAATCACCATCGAGAGGACTGAACCGAGCCAGCGGTTCTCGCGCCGTCCGGCAAAAGTGACCCCGGAAGCTTCCAATGCCGCAGTAAGTTCGTCGTCTTCGACGCGAACGGTCACAAAAGCGTGACGGCCCTCACCGCTGCGCTGTAAGGATTGCACCTTGTCCTGCGATAACAATGAATTGAGTCCATCGGTATCGACTAAGCCGCGAATGTCGATATCGCTGATGCTCAGATCCTCGAGCTTGCCTGCAGCAAGAAGCAGCTTGAAATCGCTGTAGGCCAGATTCTCCGTGTGACTGCCCAGATAGTTCTGCAAAGACAGCAGGACGACAATGGCGAGAAACACGTACCAGATGGAGAATTGCTGTTTCTTATCCATATGAGCACCGCAGATGCGTGATTAGCTAACCCGGTTTCCCCAACGTTTCGTGAAAAAGTTGTAAATCGGTACAAAGACAATTCCGGCGTAGACTCCGTACAGGAAACTCTCGATCAGACCCAGTATGAATCCCCACCAGCTTAGCCAATTAAACGCAGGTAGCACCTGCTCCAGGAATGTGTGCATGTGTAGAGCTTCGGGCGTCACCAATCCCCAGATCACACATACAATAAACGACACGGCCGCCCAGGTGCCGAGCGACCCGCAAACGATTTTCCAGTTCAACATATCGATCTCCTCTATCATGCTTGTGTCAATTGGACGGCTGCGTATCGCAGTAACATTCGAGATCGCAGTGGCCGTCAAAACAGCAAAACTATCAGGAAGATAAATTTCTACGCAGCCGTTCCGTAGTCATGGTCCTTTGTCATAAGGAAGCCGATGTAACGTCGGTGCCATCCGTCAAATGCACAAGACGCTCTATACGCTCCACTGCCAGGATCCCGCCCATGGCGCCACTCTCTCTCGCGCAGTCCGTGATCGCCGCCACAATGTCATCAACTCTTTCCTTATCGGCGTACAAAACCACGCGGGCGTTCTCCTGCATCAGGTCGCGGCGGAAATAATTCGGATGCTCACCGTAGCCCTGGACATGCTCAACCGTCACACCGGGCACGCCACATTCGCGCAATTGTTTCTCAAGAGATGTCAGCATATCGATTGGTACGATTGCCGTGATACGCTTAATGTTCATTCTCGGTTCTCCTCTAAGTCGAGTGGAGCCCGTACTTTCTCGAAGGAATGAATGCCGGCGTGACAGCCATATAATCGCGGTAGTGATCGCCGAACTCTTCGATGGCATCCTGTTCCTCGCGGCGAGCGAGCCGCACATAAACATAGACTAGGATCGGGAACATGACGGCCGTCGGCAGAGTCGGCCATTGCAACAGGAAGCCGAACATGATCACGATGAAGCCGACATACTGTGGATGCCTCATCCGCGCATAGATGCCGTCGACTGCAAGCTCCTTTTGTTGCTGAGCGGCATGCAGAACCCGCCATGCCGAGGCAAGCATCACGAAACCACCGACGATCACGACGTTGCTCATAATGTGCAACGGATCGACATGCGGGTTGATATCCCAACCGATCATGGTATTCCATAGATGCCCGGCTTCGTGACTGAAAATGTCCGTACCCGGGAACCTTGTCTGGAGCCATCCGGAGAACAGATAGATCGTCAGGGGGAATCCGTACATTTCGGTAAAAAGTGCCACCACAAACGCCGAGAACACCCCGAGACTGCGCCAGTCTTTGGTCGATTTCGGCTTGGCAAAACTGAATGCAAATATGATGAAGATTGCCGAGTTGATGATGACAAGAGACCACAACCCGTAAGCGCTACTCTCGTGCATCACCTGTCCTCCTCATGATGTTTCGCACCACTGTGCCCGCTGTGATCCGAATGCCCTCCATGATCGGCGTGGCCTCCGTGTCCGCGATGCATGAAGATGTGCATCACCGGACATAGCAACAGGATCAGGAACGGAAGGGCATAGATAAAATGGGCGCGGTGCTCGGTTAACAGGAAATAGAGGGCGGCGGCGATCAGCCCGATCGCCGCCAGGCCGTTAGGTGTAAACCAGAAATTGCGTCCTGATTCCTTCATGTCGGTTAATCCCTTTGAGCCTTTTGTATATCGCCTGCCGCATCATGCTCCATCATCATCTGCATTTTTTCCGTCGGCTTTTCCATGTGATGCTGCTGGTTAATCGGGGCCGCATGATGCGCAGAGCCTGCGCCTTCCTCGGTACCGTGTCGCATCATCGGTTGGTCCATCTTCCCCATCATCATCATCGAGTCGCACATGTCTCGCATGTGCTCCTGCATTAGACGATGCCGCTCTTCGGCATCTTCGGTAGCGTGGATTTTCTCCATTTGCTCATGCATTGACTGCATCCGTTCATGCATTTTCCCGGTCGTCGCTGACGCCCGCTGGTGGACAGCTTCGTCTCCGGTGCCAGTTTCGGCCGCGATAACCGGTTGTCCGATCGCTGCGATTGCGGCGATCGTTATCACTGTTGTTGCTACTTTCATCATCGTTTCCTCTCGTACTCTGCCACCTGTGTACGGTCG
Organism: Woeseia sp.; assembly: GCA_046760025.1. Lineage (GTDB taxonomy): Bacteria > Pseudomonadota > Gammaproteobacteria > Steroidobacterales > Woeseiaceae > JACZWL01. The sequence continues at coordinate 13,003 of JBHIDG010000034.1, forward strand.
TTGCGCTCTTCGCAGCGGCCAAGGAACTATTCCACAATCAACTTGCCGCGCAGCATGCCCATCTGGCACGTGAACTCGAATTCACCCGGATCCTTGGGCAGGAACTCCACCGGGACCGTCTCTCCGGTGGGAAGCTCCGCGCTCTTGTCAAAGTCCGGAAATAAAACCATCTCCGAACAGCTGGCGGTTTCTTCACGGCGAAAATTCAGACGCACTGGTTTACCGCGTTCAACCACGATGACGTCCGGCGTGTAGCCGCCTTTCACCAGTATCATGGCTTCCTGCTGTCCGGATCCGGTCAGCGCCGCGCGCGTGCCCTTGGCCTTCTTCAGCCAGAAAAACCACGCGATGAACGCGATCAGTGCGAAGCCCAACACCGTGACGAATATGCGATCAGGTGTCATGCCACACCTCCTTCGGGTTTGAAAAAACGTAAGCGGTTGGCGTTGGTGACCACGGTGACCGAGCTGAACGCCATTGCCGCCGCGGCGATCAATGGCGAAAGCAACAAACCGGTGAACGGGTACAGGAGCCCCATCGCCACCGGAACGCCGAGCGTGTTGTAAACAAATGCGCCGAACAGGTTTTGATGGACGTTGCGCATGGTGGCGCGGGAGATCTCCATCGCCGTCACCACGCCCGTAAGGCTGCCCTTGATCAAGGTAACGTCGCTCGCCTCGATTGCGACGTCCGTGCCGGTACCGATGGCCATGCCGACGTCCGCCTGGGCAAGCGCCGGCGCATCGTTGATGCCGTCGCCCACCATGGCGACGACTTTGCCCTCGAGCTGCAGCTTCTGAATCTCGTGGGCTTTGTCCTGCGGAAGCACGTCGGCGAGCACGCGGTCCACACCGACCTGGCGCGCAATGGCCTCGGCCGTTCGCCCATTGTCGCCGCTGATCATGACAACCTCGAGACCGAGGTCGTGCAATGCTTTGATTGCCGACTTCGAGTCGTCCTTGATCGTATCGGCGACAGCCACCAGACCGGCCGCCTTGCCATCGACGGAAACGTACATCGGGGTTTTGCCTTCGGCAGCCAATCGCTGCCATTCGCCGGTGAGGCCATCGGCGTTGATATTCCGATCTCGCAACAGTTTCGCGTTGCCGAGCAACAGTTCCCGCCCACCGGCCGAGCCACTGACGCCGAGTCCCGGGATCGCAGCAAAGTCTGACGTCTCCGGCAACGTCAGACCGCGAGCCTCGGCGCCGCGCACGATCGCCTCGCCCAGGGGATGCTCCGACCCCTTTTCCAGGGCCGCAGTCAGCGCGACGAGTTCATCCTCCGGCACGACGCCTGTAGCCACCACATCGGTGAGTGCCGGCTCGCCCTTGGTGATGGTGCCGGTCTTGTCCAACACGATCGCGTGTATTCGTTTTGCGGTTTGCAGGGCATCTCCGGAACGGATCAGGATGCCGTTTTCCGCACCTTTGCCGATGCCGACAGTTAAAGATGTCGGCGTCGCCAAGCCCAATGCACTGGGGCAGGC
>JBHIDG010000035.1:0-14367 GCA_046760025.1 Woeseia sp.
GGGGGTCGTCCACCTTGGTCACCAGCCGCGAACTGGCCGGCTGATTCAGATCCGCGACCGTGTTGGCTGCCTGATAAGCCAGATTGATGTCGTCGCGGCGCACAAACATCGGCGTCTGCCCGCCTGTATCCGTATGGCACGAACCGCAACGATTGGTGGCCTGCAGGTTATCCCAGACGTTCAGCTTGAACGCCTGAACGTCTGCGGTTACGGGAGGCGGTCCGCTGTAGATCGGCGGCGGATTAACGTTCCTAATCGGGTTGTCAGTGGTCGCAGCGCCGCCACCGCATGCCGCGATCGCCAGCGCGCCCAGCCCGGAAAGCACCCGGTGCAGTCGGCGGGCCGAGGTCAGAGCAATTTCAGCCGATCCGGTCATCGTTACCGCCTCCTACTGACCCATGCAATAGACAGCGGCATCGGCGAACGCGCGCTTCATGCTGTAGCCTGTCTTGAAAGTAGCAACCATCGCGGCGACCTGAGTGCGGTCGCTTATGTCTTCGGGTTCCCGCAGACAAACGGCCTTGAAGACTTTCCTGATCTGACAACTTGCAAATGCGTCGCTCGCGGCCAGTTCCCGACCCAACGATCTGGCGCCATTACCGGACCCGGGCAGGGAACCGTCCCAACCGAGAAACCGGTTTTGTCCTGATCGCCAATAGTTTTCCCAGCCGTCATCCGTCGTCACGTATCCAAACGGGAAATTGTCTTTGTTGTTGAAGTACTTCGGCTGCACCGCCCCGGGCGTGTATTCGATGTTGCCGCTGACGTCGTTGTAATCGTAATACGCAAAAGCGCCCGCCAGCGGATCCATGCCACTGTGGCAACCGATGCAGTTATTCAGAAACAGGCGGCTGTCGCCACCGGGGCTGCGACTGACGTCCTGTCGAATACGATCGGGTGGACGTTTGACGTCATGCACCTGCTGCATGTCGTTACACATGTGATTCAGCATCGTGAATCGGAACATCGCACGATTGGTACCGGCGACGAAAAAGGCTTCGGCCGCCGCGCGCGAAGTCATGATGCCGGCCGTCGCACTCGCCGGTACACTGCCCGGCAAACTGGACTGAACCCTCTGCTGAAGGATCACTGGGTCGCTCATGTCGAGACCCTGGGCCTCGATGTCGGCGTAATGCTGATTACTGGAGCCCGAGTAGATGGCGATCGGAAGGCCGCTTGCTCCCACATAGAGAATGTCCGCCGACAGCAGCGTATTGAATGGCACCTCGTCGCGGATCATGCCGATGACCGTTGCAATGTAGTCGTTCAGCGGGACGAAAACCGACTGGTCGCGATTCGTCCATGGTGCCGCGAAGTTCTTCAACGTTACGTTGTAGAAGTTCGGGTTGTCCATCGCCGTATACGCAGCGGCAAGCGGATTGTTGTTTTGAAATGGGTCAACATCGGCCTCCATCGCACTGAGTATAGCTTCGGCGGGCGGTACCCCTGCCAGGCGATCGTGGATGCGCCTTGCCTGTTCGCGTGGTCCGGCGAATGCGCTGCAGACGAGCCCTGTACCGGCGATCGAGAGAACTAGCAAACGACAAAGCGTTCCTGCCTTGCCTTGGCTGTGTTGCTGCCCGATTCCTGTCTGCGTTCCGAGCTTCATAATGACCCTGTTAACAAGTAATACGACCGAAAACGTGTTACACAAACAACAATTGCAGGTCTCGCAACCTGACGAGGTTTCAAAGAGCCGAGAAGTTTGGCAATTGCGCGGACTTGCCGCTCGAATCGCCCGTCTGCTCCTGGCAGCTCCGCTATCTGTTCATTTCATGTTTAACCATGAAACACCAAGACCGGTGGCTTTGCGTGGTCGCAAAACTTTGCGACCTTGCCCTTTTCAGAAGTCCATGTCGTTTGAGAATCTTCCCTGAACAGTTAGTTCGTAAACAGACGGACTTACTTGAGAATAGTGTGCCTGACGACTTCGAGAATCACCGTGAATACATTCACAGTCCATCGATCGTCTTGGTCATTCGGTCGTCAATCGCACCCGGCCTCATCTATATGAAGCAAGTGCCGTGCCAGCATTGAGCCGGTTTATGAAATGGGCCAATAAATACTTATTCATTAGTAACTTGTGGAGGCGCAGCCGGATCGCCGTGAGTCGGGATATGTCAAGTGATTGTCTGTTCTTTTGCACAATCGTTATGACCAATACACCGAGATGACTGATTCGGAAAGGCAGACCGACTGTCGCGGAAAGCAGACAGAATTGTCCCTAGTCGACAAACGACGTCTATGACACACGTTTGACAATATCTTGTCGGCGGAACCGCTGTAGGAATTGCTTCGTGTTCTGTTTTTGAGAGACTTTGAAAGCGACAGATCACGAAAGACTTTTCAGGCAACAAATTGAAACGACGATACTGCGTTTTACTTCGCGGGCATCGTGCTCTGCATACATTACATTTACACAGCTGCTCACCGCCGTCGACACCGGTCTTTTTGTGATCGCGTTAACGGTAAGAACAGTGATTCGCGTCCACTATTGGACGCTACTTAAATAGTGGGGTAGTGCGCGTGTCGTTTACGGAATGACGTTTGCCCGCGACGGTAGAGACGATCTCCGAGCCTCCGAATTTAGGGATTGAGGTGAGCATTATGAACATGCTATCGCAGGATGAAAGGATTAAATCCGGCAAAGCAGCAACGCGGGTCGCGGCATCACTCGCCGCATCGATATTGGTTGCCGGTTGTGGCGGAAGCGGCGACGGCATCGGTATCGGCACAGGACAAGATCCGGACCCGGTTATCATCGATTTCCCGATAGCATACGTAAAAGCGCCGTTGCCGCTGGACGCCCAGGGTGTGCTAGTGCAATCGGATATTCGTCGGCTAATCAGATTCAACGTCGGTGCCGATCTATATTTCCGCGATCGTGCTTCACCGAGCGCGCTCGACGTCAATATCTCCGAACGCATTACACAAGGGCTCGGCGACGTTCGCGATGTCGAGATAGCCTATGACGGATTGACACTCTTGTTCGCGATGCGCGGGCCGGCCGACCCCAACCTCGCCCTCGACGACGCAAATCAGCCTACCTGGAACATATGGGAATACGAATTTGCCACCGACTCGCTTCGGCGAGTAATACCGTCTGACCTCACGGCAGAGGCAGGACACGATCTTGCGCCACATTATCTGCCGGATGGACGAATTATTTTTTCGTCGACCCGGCAGATCCGGTCAACTGCTATTCTGGTCGATGAAGGCAAGCCGCAGTTTTCGGCGCTCGACGAAGACCGTAACGAGATGAGTTTCGTGCTGCATGTCATGAATTCGGACGGATCGAACATCGAGCAGGTATCGTATAACCAGAGTCACGATTTCGATGTGTCGGTACTTTCCAACGGTCAGGTGGTTTTCAGCCGCTGGGATCACATGGGCAGCAACGACGCTGTAAACCTGTACAGAATGAATCCGGACGGATCGAACCTCGAACTGTTATACGGGCAAAACAGTCACGCCACAGGGACCAACGGTGAGATTCTCCAGTTCATGCAGCCGAGAGAACTCGAAGACGGCCGCATCATGGCGCTCGTGCGCCCGTTTACGGACACGGCTGGCGGGGGCGACATATTCGTTATCGATACGCCCGTATATCTGGAGAATACCCAGCCGAACAAGGACAATCCGGGAATGACCGGGCCGGCGCAGGTACCGGCGACGATCAACAATGTGTCGACGCTCGCCGGCGTGCCGTCGCCGGGGGGCCGCTACGCCTCGGTTTACCCGATCCAGGACGGCACCGGCCGCATGATCCTGAGCTGGAGCCAGTGCCGGGTGGTCGAAAACCTGCTGGAGGTGCCGTGTACGCCGGCGCGCCTTGCTGATCCGCTGGTACAGGAAGCGAATCCGGTTTACGGCATCTGGATCTACGACCCGCGTGACAGGACCCAGCTGCCGGTCGTGCCGCCTCAGTCCGGTTTCATGTTCCCCGAGGTAGTCTCGGCTGACCCTAGAACTGCGCCGCCCGTAGTCCTCGATGGAGCGAACGGCTTTACGCTGGATCCAAACGTCGCCGCCGAAGGTGTCGGCGTGGTTCACATTCGCAGTATCTATGACGTCGACGGCCTTGCGACCGCCAACATCGATGCGCTGGCGGATCCCCTGCAGACGACGGCAAGTCAACGACCTGCGCGGTTCCTGAGAATCGTCAAAGCCGTGTCCCTTCCCGATGCAAGCATCGCCAATCTCAACAACGCCGCCTTCGGGCGCAGCACGCAGCAGGACATGAGAGAGATCCTGGGGTACGTGCCGATAGAGCCGGACGGATCCGCGATGTTCAAGGTTCCGGCCAACGTCGCTTTCGCCGTCAGCGTCCTGGACCGCAAAGGCCGGCGGATCACCGCGAGACACCAGAACTGGATGCAGGTGCGACCGGGCCAACTGCTCGAATGCAACGGTTGTCACCTCGCGCAGAGCGGCATATCGCATGGTCGCGGTGACGCCTTCGATCCTGCCTGGGCGGGCGCGCAGACGGCAGGTGTCGAGTATCCCAACACGGATCCCGCCATGTTCGTCGCAAACGTCGGCGACACCATGGCGATGACCCGAACGATCTACAGTTGTAACAATGACAATTGCTCGTCGCTCGACCCGTCGGTAAATGTCGAGTTTACGGATGTCTGGACCGACCCGGCCGCCAGGGCCCCGGACCCCGCTATCAGTTATTCCTATCAGGACCTGACAACGCCGGTGCCGATTTCAGTCGCCTCCGGTAATTGTCTGACGCAGCCATGGTCATCGCGCTGCCGTATCGTCGTCAATTACCCGATGCACATACAACCGTTGTGGGAAGCGACACGGGCGATTCTGGATGCTGCCGGTAACCCGTTGCCGGACGCAAATGGTCTGCCGATGACGAATTGTCTCGGTTGTCATTCACCGGCCGATGCGGCGGGTGCGGTGCGGGTGCCCGCGGGACAGCTCGACCTGACCGGTGTGCCATCGCCCGACCAGGCGGCCCACCTGGTTTCATATCGCGAGTTGCTGTTTCGTGATGACGAACAGGAGATCAGTATGGGCGCGCTCGTGGATCGCCTGGTGGACAGCGGCCGGGTCGACGCGAACGGCAATCCGATACTTGTCACAGTACCTGTTAATCCCTCTATGAGAGTGGCTGGCGCCAATGCTTCAAATCGATTTTTCAGCCGATTTGACGGCGGCAGCCACAATACCTATGGCATGTCTGGCGCGGAGAAAAAATTGATTGCGGAATGGTTGGATGTCGGAGCCCAGTACTACAACAATCCCTTCGACGTCCCGGGCAACTAGGCCCTCGAGGCTGGCAAGCCTGATTCTCGTACTGAGTCAGGTGTTCACGACGGGGCTCGCAGACGCCACCGACCAATATCGTACGGTATCGGTGGCCGATCCCTATTTGGAAATGCGAACCGGTCCGGGCCGCGGCTACCCCATATTCAACGTTGTGGACCGCGGCGACGCGGTCGATATCCTCATGAGAAAAACGGACTGGTTCAAGGTCCGTGCTCCGGACGGCAAGGAAGGCTGGGTGGCGCGCGCCCAGATGGAGCTCACCCTGCAACCCGACGGCGACCGGATAAGGTTCGCCCGGGCGGACCAGCAGGATTTCACGGACGCCCGCTGGGAGGCCGGGGTCCTGGCCGGAGATTTCGGCGGCGCCAACATCATATCGTTCTACGGGGGGTATTCGCTCAACCCGAACGTGTCCATAGAGGTATGGGGTTCACAGATTTTGGGAAATTTTTCGAACGGCTGGATGGGGAGTGTTAACTTGACCCATGAAACCTGGCCCGAATGGCGGATTTCACCGTTTTTCACGATGGGCACCGGCGTCGTGCACACGGAGCCGAAGTCCACGATCGTTCGGGGCGAGGATCGTACTGATCAGGTTGCCCATGTGGGAGCGGGCTTTCGCTTTTACATGACCAGACGCTTCGTGCTGAGAGCGGAGTACAAGAGCTATGTGGTATTTACCAGCCGTGACGAAAACGAGGAAGTAGAGGAATGGAAAGCCGGTTTCGCGTTCTTTTTCTAGCCGTTGCATTGATCGCCCTGCCGGGTTGCGGGACCAACGGCTTTTTCGGGATCGGCGGTAAGAAATCGGCGCCGCCACCGGCAGAAGCCCTGGATCCCGAGCAAGTCGTCGACCCGGAGGTCGAACGGCGCGAGGTGAGGGAACCCGAGATCGACGCCGAGGATTTCGAGGTCGGCGGCTTCGTCGGCATCATGAGCATCGAGGATTTCGGATCCGATATCGTCTACGGGGCGCGTATCGCCTACCACATCACCGAGGGCTTTTTCATGGAAGGTACCCTCGGCCAGACCGAGGCCGGCCTGACGAGTTTCGAGGTCCTGAGCGGCGGGGCACCCTTGTTGTCGCCCAGCGATCGACGATTCACCTACTACAACCTGAATCTCGGCTACAACGTCATGCCGGGTGAAGGCTTCGTCGGCGAAGCCAACGCCTACAATACTCATCTGTACCTCGTGGTCGGGCTGGGATCGACGCGCTTTGCGGGCGATGACCGTTTCACCGTCAACGTCGGCGCCGGCTATCGTTTCCTGTTGACCGACTCCGTGGCCCTGCACATCGATTTTCGTGATCACCTGTTCGACATCGACCTGCTCGGCGCGGAAAAGACGGTTCATAACCTGGAGGGACACCTCGGGGTAACCGTGTTCTTCTGAGGCGGGGTTCACAGTTCGGCCGGCGAGCCCACGCTATTCTTGGAGAATGTGCATGACTACGACCCAGATTTCGCGCATGCTGTTGCCGGGTCTTCTGCTGGCTGTCATCGCCGGTTGTGGCCCCATCGAGCCATGGGTCAAACCATACGAGCGCGACCGGCTGGCCGATCCCATCATGGCGTTCGATCCCGATCCGGTGTCCGCGGCGTACAGTCATCACGTATTCGAGGCGCGGGAAGCCGCCCGCGGTGGCGAAGGCAGCGCCGGCGGAGGCTGCGGCTGTAACTGACATGACAACGGGATCCGCCAGCATCGTTGTCAGCGTCCTGATTCTGGCTGCATCCGGAACGGCGTCCGGCGGCGTCCTCCCCGACGATCGGGCCGACATTCTTTACCACCTCTACGACGGCGGCGATGTGCAGATCGACGGGCCGTCGATACTGGTCAGAAAAAACGTCGGGAATAGTATGTCCTTGGTCGTGAATTACTACGTCGACATGGTCAGCTCGGCATCGATCGACGTCGTAACCACGGCGAGCCCTTATACCGAAAAGCGCGAGCAAAAGTCGATCGGCATGGACTATCTTCATGGCGGCACAAGGATGAGTTTCTCGGTCACGAATAGCGAGGAAAGCGACTTCACCGCCGATTCCTTCCGCTTCAGCGTCAGTCAGGACATGTTCGGTGATCTGACGACACTGACGCTTGCGTATTCGCTGAGTGACGATGAGGTCCGCCGCTCCGACGACACCACGTTCTTCCGCGAAGCCGATCGCCAGTTTTACTCGGTGGGGCTGACGCAAATCATCACGCGCAACCTGATCATGGGACTGAGTGTCGAAACGATTACGGACGAGGGCTTTCTGAACAACCCGTACCGGAGCGTTCGCTACGCGGATTCATCCAATCCCGTCGGGTACAGCTATGAACCCGAGCTTTACCCGAATACGCGAACGAGCACGGCGGTCGGCTTACGGGCGCGGTATTATCTGCCGTATCGCGCAGCCATTCAGGGCGAGTATCGGTTTTTTACCGATACCTGGGGAATAGGGTCGCACACCGGCGCAGTCAGCTATACGCATCCCTGGGGCCGATGGACGTTTACCGGCAGGTATCGGTATTACACGCAGGAACAGGCGGATTTTTACAGCGACCTGTTCCCGAGACAGGAAGCGACCAATTTTCGAGCCCGGGACAAGGAGCTCAGCACCTTCGCCAGCCAAACCCTGCGCGCACAGGCGAGTTACGAATTCCTGAGCGACGGCTGGCGTTTCATCGACAAGGGATCGGTCAATTTGATCTATGACCAACTGACGATCGACTACGACAATTTCAGGGACCTGACGACCGGTGCGTCCGCCGGCGTGGAACCTCTCTACACGCTGGACGCCGGCGTCTATCAACTATTCGTTTCTTTCTGGTTCTGATAAGAACGGGGACAGTTTACTTAAGAAAAGGGGACAGTTTACTTATTTCCTCGCTCTCGCGTTTGAGGGGGAAATAAGTAAACTGTCCCCTTTGCTTATCGGAGAGGCCATGGGTCGACTGGTCGGCATTGCCAGGCGCGAGCAAAAACGCGCCGACATGGAAAGCCTCGAAGCGGCTGAAATCAGTCAGGAAACCGGCGTCGCCAGCGACTTTCGCGGCAAACCGGGTAAGCGCCAGGTCACCGTCATATCGGCGGAGTCCTGGGCGGCAGTCTGCGATGAGCTCGGCCGGGAGATTCCCTGGACGACCCGACGGGCGAACCTGCTGGTCGAGGACATCGAGCTGCCGCGGCGCACCGGCGACGTCATCGAAATCGGCGGAGTGCGTTTGCTGGTCACGATGGAAGTCGATCCCTGCAGCCGCATGGAGCAGCAGTGCGAGGGCCTCAAGGCGGCGCTGACCCCGGATTGGCGCGGCGGTGTTGCCTGTACTGTTTTAAAGGGTGGTTCGGTGCGGCTCGGTGATGGCGTCTCCGTACTCGCAGCCGGCACGTGATGAGCTTCCTGATACCGGCGGTCCTGCTGCTGATAGCGGGTGCAATTGCGGTACTCTATAACCACCTTATTCGAGACCGCAACAGGGTCGATGCGGCATGGAGCGATATCGACGTACAGTTGCAACGACGCCATGACCTTGTGCCCCAGCTCGTGAAAGCCGTGGATCAGTATGCCGGCTATGAGCGAGTGACGCTCGAAGCCGTAACCAATCTGCGGGCCAGGGCAATGCAAATCAACGATGTCGCGGCGTTGGGTGATGCGGAGGAAAAATTGTCTGCCGGTATGCAACGTCTAATCGCGGTGGCAGAGACATATCCTGATTTGAAGGCAAACGAGAATTTTCTGAGCCTACAGAACGAGCTCGCCGAAATAGAAGACTACCTTCAATTTGCGCGACGCTACTACAACGGCTCCGTACGAGAATACAACACGCGTACCGAATCGGTTCCGAGCAACTTCGTGGCGAGCTGGTTTCGATTTGCCCCCAAACACTTTTTTCAGAAAAAATCCGACGATGTGGCGAATGTGCCACTGGTCGATATCGGAAGCGTCGAGTGAAGAAACTCGGTTTGCTGTTGCTACTGCCGCTTGCTTCCACGGCTGACGAACGGATATTGAATTTTCACAGCGACATTGTCGTCGATGAGGACGGCTGGGTCGAAGTCACCGAGACGATTACGGTCAGGGCAGAGGGTTCGAGAATCAGGCGCGGCATTTATCGGGATTTTCCAACCCGATATCGGGACCCATTTGGCAACAACTATGAAATTTCCTATGAGCCGATGACTGTTCTGCGCAATGACATACGAGAAAATTTTCATACGCGGGATAGGGAGAACGGTATTCGGACTTATTTCGGCAAATCGAATAGAATGCTTTCGCCGGGTATCCATAAATACACTTTTCGTTACAGAGCGAATCGCATGCTTGGTTATTTCGATGAACATGACGAACTGTATTGGAATGTCACCGGAGTCGATTGGGCATTCCCCATCGACAAGGCGAGTGCTACAGTCGTATTGAATTTCGATGGCGATTCGACCATTCGCAGTGTGGACGGATTCACCGGGCCGATGGGTTCCACGGGAAAGGACTACACCGCACACAGAATCGGCCCCGACCGTGCAACTTTTGAAACGAACAGAGTGCTCGTTCCGCATGAGGGTCTGACGGTCGTGGTGGCCTGGCCCAAGGGCTTCGTGGTCCCACCGACCGGACTGCAGAAAGCGACCTGGCTGCTGACCGACAATGTCAATCTGGTTGCCGCGTTGACCGGGCTCGTTGCGATGCTGGTATATTTCATCCCGGTGTGGCGAAACTTCGGAAAAGATCCCGAAGAGGGCCTGATTGTTACCCGCTACGAGCCGCCGGCGGGTTTTTCACCAGCGTCGCTTCGCTATATCAAACAAATGTACTATGACAGCAAAGTGATGACGGCGGCCGTTTTGAGCCTGGCAGTCAAGGGATATCTGCGAGTATCGGAGTCGGATGAATTGCATTCACTGGAGCGTCGCGATCCGGGTGAAAATGCGCCGAAGCTCGCGACCGGAGAGCGCGAGTTGTTCGAAGGGCTGTTCAGGGACGGGGATGTCGTGATACTCGATGACGAGTACCACGAGCGGCTGGGCAAGGCGCGGCTCGCGCACCGAAAGTCGCTGAAACACGATTATGCGAATCGCTATTTCAAGACAAATGGCCTGCTCGGTATTCCGGCATTGCTCATCGGCATTGTCTCCGCAGTCGTCGCACTGAACGTCGGCCTCGGTCCGACACCGGCAGTCATATCGGTTATCATCCTGATGGTCGTTCTGTTCTTCCTGTTTGCGGCGTTGATGAAAAGACCGACGGGCCTGGGCCGAAGACTGCTCGACGACATGCTGGGATTCAAGGACTATCTGGAGATCGCGGAAAAGGACGAAATGAACCTGCGGACCCCGCCGGAGAAAACGCCGCAGTTGTTCGAAAATTATTTGCCGTTCGCGCTCGCGATGGGCGTCGAACAGCAATGGGCCGAGCGATTCACGGAAGTTTTAGCAAATGTCCGCGGCCCGGATAACGCACCGTATCAACCGGGCTGGTATAACAGCTCATCGAACAGCTTCGATCTCGGCTCGCACACATCCAGCCTGACAGGGGCCTTGAACACCGCGATCAGCTCGTCCGTTACGCCGCCGGGCTCGTCGTCAGGCGGAGGCGGGGGTGGATTCTCCGGCGGCGGAGGCGGAGGCGGCGGAGGCGGCGGCTGGTAAGCGGCCGAACGGACTCAACGCGGAGATGTCTTAAATCAATACGCATGAGCCAGCCCGTCTATCAACGCCGTCCGACCGATAACAGCGCCATTCCGACTACCATATTCGCATTACTGGTCGCTAACGGCCTCATATATGCGGCCAGTCAGATGCAGCCGGCATATATATTCGAGAATTTTGCACTTTGGCCTTTGGGCTCACCGCTGGCGGAATTCCGTATCTGGCAACTACTGAGTTACGGGTTCCTGCATGACCGCGAGCACCTTGCACACATAGCCTTCAATATGTTTGCATTGTGGATGTTCGGCAGGGATCTCGAGCGCATAATGGGCGCTCGTCGTTTTCTGACTTATTACCTGACATGCGTCGTGGGTGCGGGCATCGTGCAGCTGGTCGTTGCGGCAACGCAGGGAGGAATTTATCCGACAGTCGGCGCATCCGGCGGCGTATTCGGGATTTTGCTGGCGTTCGGGATGGCATTTCCGAACCGGATGATCATTCTTCTGTTCCCACCGATCCCGATGAAGGCAAAATACATGGTTATCCTATTCGGTCTGATCGAGTTGTATTTTGGTGTCAGTGGCCAGGCTCCCGGCATTGCCAACTTCGCGCACCTCGGTGGTATGCTATTCGGCTTCGCGCTGCTTCAGTATTGGCAAAAATCGCGGAGACCCTAGATGTCCGACAATATTCTGGCGCTGATCGCTGCGACGGCAGTGCTCATCCTCATCCCCGGCCCGAACGTCGCGCTGATCGTGGCCAACAGTCTCCGGCACGGATATCGCCATGGACTCGTGACGGTCCTGGGCACTACGCTCGGCATCGGTCTGCAACTCACGATCGTGATCGGCGGTTTTGCGGTAATGCTGGGATGGGCGGCCACCGCGCTCGCCTGGATCAAGTGGGGCGGCGTGGTGTATCTCCTCTATCTCGGCGTCAGAACCTGGCGGGAACCGGCATCGGACCTGAAGGAGGTCCCGGTCGAGCCCGAGCAACATGCATTTCTGCACGGCCTCGGCCTGTCCGTGGTCAATCCGAAGACGCTGTTTTTCAATGCGGCGTTCCTGCCGCAATTCGTCGGTCAGTCCATGAACTTCACGGCACAGCTCGCGATTCTCAGTGCGGTATTCCTCGCCACGGTCGCGATCGGCGATTCGCTCTGGGTCACGTTCGCCGGGTCGGCACGGAAATGGTTCGGCAGATTCGGTACACTCACGAACAAATTCACGGGTGGGTTTCTGTTCGGCGCCGGCGTCGGACTTGCCCTGGCACGCCGAAGCATGTGATGCACTTATCGTTGTAAGCGTGGCCACCGGTTAAATAACAAAATCAAAGTGCGCTCCGTTACGATCAAGTCAGTGCTCGCGCCGCTGCTGACGCACCACCGTGTCGCCCAGGTGATCAAGTGGACGGTTTACCTTGCACTGATCGTCAATTTCGGCGTCTACATCTACGATGACTGGCGGGCCTACCAGAGCGCGGTCGCACCCGACGCGCCGTGGTCCGAGGTGTTCGAGCAGTTTTCGACGACTATCGACATGGCCGCCTGGCTGGGACTCGTTTTCCTGCTGGAACTGGAAACCTACGCGCTGCCGGACGAGGCATTCAAGTCCTGGGTGACGAGGACGATGCACGTCGCTCGTGTCGTCTGTTACCTGTCGATTGCCTACGCCGCATACGGCTACACGGCAATCACCATGGACTATTATGACCTTACGGAATTGCCGGAGCTGACCGACCTCTGTCAGCTTGCAGACCAGGGCACGTCGCTGCAGCTGGACACGGTCCACTACCAGACGATTACGTCGGCGAATTGCGGTGATATTTCGGCGGGGCCGCCGTTCTATAGACCGGGCCAGGATGTTTCAATAATCGACGCGCCGACGCTCGTTCATGTACGGAAACTCAGCTGGGTCGACATCCTAAACGCATACGTATGGCTCATCGTTGTTTTCCTGATCGAAGTGGAGGTCCGGTTACAGACCGCCGACCGCTTCGACGACAGGGCGCTGAGACCCATTCGGCAGGCCAACACCGCGTTCTATGGCGTACTGATCATCAATGCCGTCATCTGGCTGGCGACCGGTTACCCTATTTATGCATGGGATGCTTTCCTGTGGATTTTCGGGTTCTGGGCGATCGAGCTCAATCTCGCCGAGTGGGAGCAGGAGCGCATGCACGAACTCGCGGCAGCCGCGCATTGACCCAGTCAACCTAGTATTATTGATGGCTATGGCTAGACGACAAAACACCTAAAAAGAAGCAAATCCGGGGGACAAGAAGTTGTTTCGGCGACTCTGCAGCGGCGCGCACGGTCTTGCAGCATATTTAATGTTTTCCGCCTTGCTGGCTGCTTGCAGCAGCGGCGGCGACGCTGGCAGTACGGCACCGGTGGCGCAGGTACCGCCTCCGCCACCAGTTCAGAAGCAATTCGCCGATGCCACTGCCGCCTCCGGAATCGCCTTCACGACCGGCTACATCAACCTGCCGAATCCCGGGGATATCGTAAGCGTCGCACCGTCGGGCGTAGCGGCAGGCGATTACGACAACGACGGCGACGTCGATCTTTTTATCGTTCGTGGAGATGCCGGCCCGAACTTGCTGTATCGCAACACGGGCAACCTCGTATTCGAGGAGGTCGCATTGAATGCCGGGCTCGCCTATTCAAAATCCGCAACGGAAAATTATCATCACAGCGGGCCGATGTTTGCCGACCTGGACGGGGACCGTGATCTGGATTTATTCATTGGAGGGCTGGGCGGTCACCCTTCTCTGATCTATGCAAACAACGGTGACGGAACGTTTTCCGACGTAACTGCCGGTTCCGGCATCGATACGTTGACGGCCGAACACAATATCTCGGCAGCCTTTGGAGATTACGATCTCGACGGGGATCTCGATCTGTTTGTTGCACACTGGGGCACGCCGAGGGACTTTGCAGCACCGGGTGACACGGAACACCTGTGGCGAAACGACACCGATGCGGCAGGAATAAACTTCACCAGTGTTAGCGAAGCCGCGGGCATATCACCGAGCATTGTGACTCTGCCGGACCCCAATGCCACGCAACAAACCTGGGATTTTACGTTTGCCCCCACGTTTGCACGGATTAACGATGACCTCTATCCAGATATTTTGAGTGTTGCTGACTTTAACTACTCCCAATATTTTATTAACAATCAGGACGGGACATTCACCAACGCAACCGACACACACGTACTCATCGATGGCAATGGAATGGGATCGGCAGTAGGTGACTATGACAACGACGGTGATCTCGACTGGTTCGTATCGAGTATCGAATGTTTTGGTGATGCCAACTGCGATAACGGACTGCTTTCGGAGATCGGCAACCGGCTGTATCGGAATAATAACGGGGTGTTCGAGGATGCAACGATCGAAGCGGGCGTTGCATCCGGTGGTTGGGGTTGGGGATCGTGCTTTTTGGACTT
>JBHIDG010000036.1:0-14230 GCA_046760025.1 Woeseia sp.
GTTACGGAAGAGGCATATCATCAGGTCATCTACCGAAAAACCGCCCGCCTCTTCGAAGCGGGCGCACAGATTGCCGCCGTTCTCGCAGACCGTGATCCGGCTGATGAGCCCGCCATGATGATTTACGGTCAAAACCTCGGCACCGCATTTCAGCTTGTTGACGACGCCCTCGATTACGGCGCATCGCCCGGGGAACTCGGCAAGAATCTCGGTGACGATCTTGCGGAAGGCAAGACGACGTTGCCACTGATTTACGCCATGCAAAAAGGCTCCGAGGCCGAGCGCCATCTGATTCGCGCAGCCATCGAATCGGATGGTATCGACCGGCTCGATGAGATTCAGGCGATAGTCGAATCGACCGGCGCCCTGCATTACACGGCGAGTCGTGCGCATGAGGCGGCAGACTCGGCCGTTGCAGCGATCGCCGGTCTTCCGGAGTCCGGCTACAAGGATGCGCTGGTCGCCATCGCCGAGTTTGCCGCTCGCCGCCGCTTCTGAGATGAAGTCCGCTTCTGTTCACCCGACAGCCATAGTTTCGGCGAAGGCGGAGATCCACCCATCGGTCGAGATCGGCCCGTATGCCGTTGTCGAGGGCAATGTTCACATCGCAGCGGGATCGACGATCGGCCCGCATGCCGTGATTCGGGAGTTCTGCCGCATTGGCGGAAATAACACGATAGACGCGCATGCCATCATTGGCGGGCATCCGCAGCATACGAAGTTCGACGGTTCCGAGACCTGGGTCGAGATCGGCGACGACAATGTCATTCGTGAGGGGGCAACCATTCATCGGGCATTCGAGGCCGGCTCGGTAACCAGGATCGGGTCGGGCTGCTTTCTGATGTCGTACGCTCATGTCGGCCACGACTGTGTCGTGGGAGACAAGGTGACGCTCTCCAACAACATCGTGCTCGGCGGACATGTCGAAATCGGAGACTGCGTCGTGATGGGTGGTTGCGCCGGCGCGCACCAGTTCCTGCGTATCGGCTCGTATGCCATGGTCGGCGGCTACGTGCCTCTCCGAAAGGACGTGCTGCCCTATACGATGGTCGGCGGCGAACCGGTCAGGCACTATCGACTCAATACTATTGGCTTGCGCCGCGGCGGCTTCGACAAGGAGCGGTATCGTGCTGTTGAAGCTGCGTTCAGGGCCTTGCGCGACGGAAACAAGGAGCTAAATGGCGTCCCAGACACCCAAGATGTCGACAAGCTGCGGCAGTGGCTCGCGGGTAAATCCAGGTATGGGGTCTATGGCTTCGCCGGAACCTGAGCTTTCTTGAGCATCTCCCCGATATCCAGGGCGGTCTTTAATGCCTGCATGCCTATGCGCCCGGAGACCAGCGGTGGCGGTCCACCCGCGACTGAATTGAGAAATGCCTCGTTCTGCACCATGAGCGCATCGCTGGCGCCGTATGATTCCTCATCAACCGCAATACAATCTGGACTCAATACCGGCCCGTCGCCTTTTTTTCTATAAATCGTCGATCGCTTGTTGTGCAGGTCTACGTTGAAGTAGGCGTTCTCCTGAAAGACCCGTAATGAACGTTCGGACTTGAAGCTTGCACGGCTTGCCGTGACGTTCGCCACGCAGCCGTTGTCGAACTTGATTCTGGCGTTTGCGATGTCGATGTCCCTGGATATGATTGGTCCTCCGGTCGCATCCAGGCTGGTGACCCGTGACCCCACGACACTGTGTACCAGATCGATATCGTGAATCATCAGGTCCAGAACGACGCTAACATCAGTGCTGCGCGGCTTGTAAGGTGCGATGCGGTTCGACTCGATGAACTGCGGCTTTCTCACGACTTCGCCAAGCGCCAGAATTGCCGGATTGAACCGCTCCAGGTGGCCGACCTGAAGCACCAGTCCCCTGCCCTCCGCAAGTTCGACCAGCGCTTCGGCTTCCGCGAGGGTCGTCGTTATCGGTTTCTCGACCAGTACGTGTATATCGTTGTTCAGCAAGGTTCGGGCGATGTCGAAATGAAAGCGCGTCGGCGAGGCTATGCTGACAGCGTCTACTTCGCCGATCAGATCCTCGTAATTTTCCAGCGGATGCGCGTCGAGTTCCTCGGCTACCGACCGGCAGCGTTCGTTATCCTTATCGACGACCGCCACGAGCTTGGACCCTTCGAGCGCTGCAAATTTCTCCGCGTGCCACTTACCCTGGTGACCGACACCGACTACTGCTGTCCTCAGCCTATCCAAGTTCGACCAGCCTGCCGCCCATATCATCGATCTGATAATAACAGGGCGCATCCAGCCAGGTGCCGAGATTCACCGACTTGAACGCGATCTGACCGTCCTGGACGATGTATTGATCTCGGACGTGAACATGTCCCGAGATAATCAGGTGGAATGGTTTCTCTTGATAAACCGTTTCCGCGTGCGTACGAATCTTTCTGATCGTATCCTCGCGCGTAATGGTTTTGGTCTCCGACGTATAGACGCGGCTCGTCCGGCTGGATTTCTTACCGATCCTGACGACCAGCGCGCCGGGCAGGCGGGGCATCAGCAGCTTCAGAGGAGGCGTTCGCAGGAACCAGCGCAGGAAACGGTAGCCCCGGTCTTCGGGGTCCATCTGATCGCCATGTTCTATGCGGACGGTCCGGTGCCCGAGCTCGAGATAGGCAGGGCCCTCGTGCACATTCAATCCTATCTCGTCACCCCAGTAGTGCCTCAGATACAGGTCGTGATTGCCCTCGAAATAATGGATCTCGACGCCTTCCTCATGGAGCCGCGCGATTTCATCGATTATCGGCCGGTACTTGTCAATGAAGTAGCGGTGCGCCGCGATCCAGAGATCGAAGATATCCCCCATCAGGAACAGGTGCGACGTAGTCCCGTTGCCCGAAAGACTCCTGAGAAATTCAACAAACAATGTCGCCCGTGAATCCGTGGGCGAGCCGATGTGGAGATCGGAGACGAAATAGGCGTTAAGTGCTGGCACACGGAAAGTCTACCCCGCGTGCGAGGCGTATGCCACGGCAGGAATAGTAGGCAAAAATGCGGATACTGACGCGATACAAAGCACTCTATAATTCGATGAACAAGAGGCATGGGGCGGAATATGAAATACGCCGTCGAGCGACTGATGAGTAATCTGCGCAGCGACCACCGAAACATGGTGTTGTTGCTTGACCTGCTCGACGTGGAAATCGACAGATATGCGACGTCCGAAGAGCCTGACTACGACCTATTGCGCGATATCATGCTCTACATGACCGAGTACCCCGACGCAGTGCACCATCCAAAGGAGGATATTGTCTACCGGCACCTCAAATCACTGCTGCCCGGGATCGACACCGAACTGGAGCGTGTCGAGACCGACCATCGTTACATCGGGGAGTGCGGGCTCAAGCTCAGGAACGACATCGAAAAACTGTTAACCGGTGAAAAGGTGAACCGCGATGAAGTCATTGGCGATCTACGCCATTACACGGAACAGCTCCGTGAGCATATGTACTGGGAGGAGACAGAGCTCTTCTCGCTCGCCGACGAGTTGCAGCACCACGGTGACTGGTTGGAAATCGTGTCAGATAAGGAGGATTCGAGTGACCCGCTGTTTGGGCCACGCGTCGAACGAAAATATCGCAAGCTGCTGGCCAAAATTCAGCAACGCGTCGTCTGGGACAGTCAAAAATATCTGACGTGATTGACATCGATGCCAGACAATTCCGTTCTGCGCTTGGGGGTTACACGACCGGCGTAACGATAATCACAGCACTGGACGACACGGGTCAGCCGATTGGCCTGACCGCAAACAGCTTTGCATCAGTTTCCCTCAATCCGCCGCTGGTGCTATGGAGCATCGATAAAGACTCGCCGCTGTTTGACAAATTCATGCAAGCCGGTCACTACGCGGTCCATGTACTCCGACACGACCAACAATACCTGTCTCACAACTTTTCGGACGACGACATTGATAAGTTTGCCGGTGTGACGTATGAAAGGGGCATCACGGGACTGCCTCTGTTGACGGATTATTCGACGTTGTTTCAGTGTAAGGTACAGAGCCGGCATGAGGAAGGCGATCACGTTATCCTCGTGGGCCGGGTCATCAGCATCGATGACCGATCGGAGAAACCACTCGTGTTTCACAAAGGCAAGTACAGAAGGCTTGAGGACTGATGGGCGGCAGCGCTGCTGATACAGTAATTTCCGGATCGCAAATTATTACGATGGACGAGCACTGTCGTGTAATCGCTGACGGTGCTATCGCAATTGCCGGCGACTTGATTGTTGCGGTTGGGCCGTCCGAAACAATCGACGCAAAGTTCGACGCTGCGAACAAGATCGACGGGCGACATTTCGTGATTACCCCCGGACTCGTCAATGGGCACATTCATGTGACCGGCGATCCGCTGACTCGCGCTTGGCTGCCGGACGATATCGATTGCGATTTCCGGGAGGAGCTGGAGCGCTGGGTTATCCCCCGCTTTCTCGCACATGATCCGGACGATGAATGTGTGTCTGCGGAGCTGGCTGCGTTGAAGATGCTGAAATCGGGCACGACCTCTTTTCTCGAGGCGGGCACGGTCCGATACCTGGACAAAGTCGTCGAGGGGGCCGATCGGACCGGGATTCGCGGCAGGGTCGGCACCTGGGTGGAAGGCCGCGCATTCGATGATTCGAAAGATCGAACCAGACTCAACGAAAACGCGATTCAGTTGCTCGAAGACGAGGTCGCGCAGTTCCCGGGAGGCAATCATGCGCGAATCGCGGCCTGGCCGATCCTGATCGGCCATTCAATGAGCACGGATGAAGTCTGGAAGGCGGCAAAATCGATCGCGGATGAGAATGGCCTCGGCGTCTCGGCACACATGAGCCCGTACCGGTCCGATCCGGACTGGTTTATCGAGACCTTCGGACGCCGGCCGATCGAGCACCTTGCCGAAATCGGTGTACTCGGCGACAACGTATGCCTGACGCACCTCGCGTATATCGACGAATCCGAGCAGGCGATTCTCGCGGAAACCGGGACCAATGCCGTTCTCTGTCCGCTTGCGGCGCTCAAGGGCGCGTTCGGCATATCGTCCGTGGGCAGGTTTCCCGAGATGGCCACCGCCGGCATCAACCTGATGTTGGGATCGGACGGCTTCGATTCGGACATGCTGCGGCAGGCTCAGCTCACTTCCGGCCTGTTCAAGGACGCCCGGCAAGACATCACTGTCTTTCCGGCAGAATCCATACTGGCAATGCTGACCATCAACGGGGCCAAAGGACTTTGCCTCAGCGACGAGATCGGCTCCCTCGAGGCCGGCAAGAAAGCGGATTTCGTCTGTCATGATACGGATCGCCCCGAATGGCAGCCGATGCTCGATGCCGTCAATCAGCTCATGTGGCTGGCGGATGGTCGAAGCGTGCACAGTGTCTGGGTCGACGGCGTTCGGGTGATTGATGACTACCGCTCGACTATGATTGATGAAAAGGAACTCTACGCACGAGCTCGTACAGCATCAAAAAATATTATCGAGCGAACGGACTTGCCACCTTTTAATTAGGAGGACAATCGATGTCCGAAAGTGACCCGATACATAAGATTCGACCGGACAGGCAGCGCTGGACGCATCTGGCGCTGCACGTCAGTGACATCGACGCCTCCATCGCCTGGTATGAAAAACACACGCATCTCCAGCTGCTGGCCCGTAACCAGGACGAGTTCGGCAGGGGCGCCTGGCTCGGTGATAGCGAGGAAGCCAGCTCACCGTTTATCCTCGTACTTGCACAGTTCGATGAGGGCAAGGATCCGTTTGCGCCGGCAAAACACGCCATTCTGACGCCGTTCGCGCACATCGGAATCGAGGTCCCGACACGCGGGATGGTTGACGAGCTGGCATCAAAAGCCAAAGAAGCTGATTGCCTGGCGCTTGGACCCCGGCAGATGCCGGATCCGGTCGGTTATGTCTGCTTCATCAGGGATCCGGACGGCAATCTCGTCGAGTTTTCGTACGATCAGGGCGTCTATGAGAGGGCGCTGGAAGTGTGGGGGGATCAAAATGAGTAATCGCAACATCGCTCTGAATTTCCTGGAGTCCTTCTCGAGCGGGGATCCCGACGTGGTCGCGTCTCACGTCTCGGAGAATTTTCAGAATATTCAGATCAGCCTGCTTGGAGATGACTGCACCGGACGTGATGCGTACCGACAGAGACTGGTCGGCTTCTTCTCGACGTTCCGGCAGCTTAGCTACACGGCCGAAGAAATCATCGTCGAAGGCGACAAGGTCGCGATTCAATACACGATGAGCTTCGAGGAAAAAAACACACCCATGAAGATTCGTGGTGCCATGGTGCTGGTTGTCGAGGATGATCTGATCACGGTCCGGACGGATTACTGGGACGGCCTCACCTATCTTCGACAGACTGGCATCGATTACAAGAATCCCTGAAATTCCGCCTACCCGACCTGTGTCATGCCATAGATATTAAACGGTCGCAGTCTGGTGATTATCCCGGCGCCACCCAGAAGCGCCACGCATATCACGACGACCGATATGTTGTAATTTCCCACGATGTCGAAGTTCAGGTCCATCAGGAAAGGTGTGACGCCCTGGGTCAGCACGATCACGCCGTAGGTCATCCCGGATATCGCACCGTAATGCCTCACGCCGAAATAGCGTGACAGGAAATAAGGCAGCACACCGTATTCGGTGCCGAGACCGAGGCCCATCAGGAAACCGGCCGTGAGCAGCAACGCGTAGTTCGATGTTGACTCGAGCAGCACCAGTCCGGCCACGGCCGCAATGTAAAAGGGTGCTGCGATCCACGGCCGCGGCACCCGGTCGAGCATGTAACCGACGCCCACCTGCCAAGCCGCCGTAACCAGGGCAAACGTTGACAGAACCGTGACTGCCTGGTCCATGCCGATGCCGCGATCGACCAACATCGGGATGACGTGGGCGAACACCGCCGTAACGCACCCCGCACCGAGTGCAATCGCGATCAGGATCATCCAGAAAGTCCTCGTCTTCCGGGCTTCGGCGAGCGTCATGCCATGCGCGAGCTTCGTCTCCGCGGCCAAAGCCTTAGGTGGATCGCGCAGGAACAGGAATAATATCGGGAAACCGATCACGACAATTGCGACCGCGATGCCCTGGTATGCGCCACGCCAGCCGTAATTCGACATCAGCATGTGAACAAAAATCGGCGACAGGGCTGCACCGGTGCCATTCCCGACACCGCCGACGAAGCCCAGGAAAAGCCCGCGGCGTCGGTCGAACCAGCCGGCGATCACCTTCGTGAACATGACGGAACTCGGGACTGCCGCAGTCAGTCCGATAAAGGCATACGCCGCATAGAACTGAACGAAACTCGCGGAGACGAGAGACACTGCAGCGACTGCGCTGGCAAACAACAGATTGCCGGTCAGAATGATCGTTCGCGCACCGTATCGATCGATCATCCGGCCGACGACCGGATAACTCAATGCGCCGGCGATCGCGATAATGAGCAACACGATCGAAACGGCTGAACGTGGCCACCCGAATTCGGTAGATATCGGAACCAGAAACAGTGAGAACACCGTGTACACCATCGGGGTAACGCTGACTGTGTTACCGACGGTGCAGGCAAAAACGACGCCGGACGCCCGGGAAAACAGCTTCGGCGGGTCACTCAAACTCTGCTTCCCGGACGCGCCCGCGACGCGGGCTGCCTCGCCTGTATCAAGCTCGACCTAGAATTCGTATCTGAATGTCGCGATCGCCTCGAACGGTGGAATAAACTCCTCGCTGGTCTGTAGCACGCCGAAAGGATTGCTGAAGCGAGCATTCACACCGTCTTCATCACTGATATTCATCAGACCAACCGAAACGCCCCACGGAGCGTTGGCCGGATCATAATCAAAATACAAATTCAAGATGTCATACGATGGAACCGTGTCGACCAGCGGGTTATTCCACACACGATATTGATACTCGCCTCTATGTATATATTCCAGCCGTGAGGTAAATACGGATCCGCCGGCAAGAGTCCGCTCGTTCGTCAACGCAAGCCTTGCAGTCAGATCCACCAGTTTCGGAGGCTCGTTGCCATTAAGGTTGGTCGAGTCGTTTAGACTGATCCGAAACGCCTGAGTCGGATCGAGGAACAGGCCAACGACGAACGATTGCAGTGCTTCACGAAAATCGACGACATCAAGCGCAAAGAAGTCCTGCGTAAACTCACCGTCCATCACCGTCAAGTGTCCATCCAGTTGCCAGCCCTCGGCGAACAACACGCTGAATTCCGTCTCGAGACCCTGGATATCCGTTTCCGGAATGTTACCTGTACCGGCGGCAAACGGAATCGGATCCTCCTGCATAAACTGCAGGTTTTCGTAGTCATAAAAGAAGGCAGTGAGGTTGAGGCGAACGCGGCCATCGGCCAGGGTATTCCTCGCCCCTATTTCATACGATGTCACCTCTTCCGGTAGAAAAGCGATCGGCACGCGTAGAGCACCGCCAAGTATGGCACCCGGATTCGAGCCGCCGTTCTTCCATCCGGTAGACACGAGGCCGTAAATCATTGTGTTTTCCGAGACGTTGTAGTCGAGTCCGACCTTCCAGGTAGTTTTGTCGTCCTTGAGCGTGTCGACGACAGGGCAAGGCACAGGACCGAAGTAAGTCTGCAAGCAGTCGAACCACTGAATTGCCTCATCCAATTGTTCTTCGTCCTGATACCGCACACCCGCCCTGGCGGTGACCGAGTCACCCAGCTTGACGTCCACCTGGGCGAAGCCGGCGAGGTCTTCCCGCGTCACGGTCCGCGCTTCCACGAAATTCAAACACGACGTGAAGTCGATGAATGTCGGCGGCAGCGTAATGGGATTGGGATCAGCGAGCGCAGCTTCGCAAGCTGAAAACGGCGAAGGACGTGTAGCTTCGAGAAAGTCATTGAAGTTCTCGTGATCCAAATAGTAACCGCCAACAACCCAATCGATCCTGTCACCGCTGTAGGTCAAGCTAAGCTCCTGGCTAAATGCGTCGGAATCGTTTTCCCAGAACGTAAGTACGTCCCAATTCGAGAATATGCCGAAGCCAACCAGATCGATGGCAATGAGGTCTTCGTTGAGGCGATCGCCATCGACGGACTGACCCTTGCGCAGTTCCTGATAACCGGTGATCGACTTCAGCACCAGGCTCGGCGTCAGCTCCCATTCGAGAGCCGCGGAGAACGCATTGTTCCGCAATTCGAAAATTCCCGGGAAGTCCTGGCTGAGCTTGCGTTTGTCGGGATTGGGATCGTTTACATTCTTTTGGGCAGCCGCATTCTGGTCTGAGTCCTGCAGGAAAGCCGACAGGTATACAGACCAGTCGTCATTCGGTTCCCAGAGCAAAGACACCTTGGCCGTCAACGAATCCGCATCGTCGAGTTCGTACCCTTCCGGTGCGCCGCCTTCCATAGATGGAAAACTCGATCGGGAGATCTCGGCAAAGCCATCACGGGTATATTTTTGTACCGAAGCACGAATTGCCGCGTTGTCGCCGAGCGGAATATTTACTGCGCCTCTCGCCTGTAGGGTGCTGTAAGTCCCTGCGCCCAGCGAAACGTCGCCGGCAAACCCGTCGAAATTCGGTTTCTTCATGATGAGGTTGATAGCCCCACCAGTGGTGCCCTGTCCGAACTCGAATCCTTGAGGGCCCCGGAATACTTCGACGCGTTCGATGTCCCCGAGATCCGTTCCCATCGCGATCGGATTTGCAATGTAGACGCCGTCCATATAGAGGAGAACGCTCGGCTGTGTACTCAAGTTCTGCGCCGTTTCCCAGCCGACGCCGCGAATGTTCGCTACGCGTCCGGCGCCATCGTTCTTTGCAATGGTCAAGCCTGGCACGTAGCCGTTGAAGTTATCGAGCTTGACGACATTGGCGCGGTCAAAGTCCTCACCAGAAAGGACAGATACCGCGACGGCGGCTTCCTGGATGTCGACCTGCCGCCTCTGTGCGGTGACGACGATCTCGTCCAGGACGATCGCCTCGGTTTCCTGTGCAACCGCCGAACCCGGCGGTGCCAGTAATGCGGCAGCCACAGGCAGCATTGCCCATGTCGCCTTTGCGCTGATGGATGTACTCATGATAATCCGCCCCCTGGGTCATGCCGGGTCAGGGCCTTATGATCCTTCGATTTGATCAGCCTCAATGCCCGGTTTTATTGCCCGAATATCCTAGCCTTGCACCGCAATAATGGCAATGCGGAATTAGCCTTCCGGACCCCTGTCCGGCAGTGATGGCGGCCGCATCATGGCGACGGCGATCAGGCAGATCAGCAAAACCAGCGCATAGCTTCGGAACAGGCCCGCGAATCCCCCGAACCTGTCTGCGACAATCCCGCCCAGCACCGGCCCCAGCATCGCGACCGTCGTGATCAGATGCATAGTGCCCATTGTCTTGGGCGCCTCCTTGGGACCGTAGTAATTGACGAGGAGTATTGAGGTCGCGAACAGACACATGCCGAAGCCGTAGCCTTCGCCAAAACTGAACAGCACGATCGCAGTCATATTGTCGGCGATTGACAAGGCGATCATCCCCATCGTCTCCGCGGCCAAAGCAGATGCGAGTAGCCACTTCGGATCAATCCATGTCGCAATCGCCCCGCCGAACGCGCGCGAAAATGCATTGATAAACGCGTGTGCACTCAGCGCGCCCGCAGCCGTCACAATCGGGATACCGAGATTGCCCATGTGCGTCACGGCCCAGCTGTTGGTTGTGACGCCGCCGAACAGGGTCATCGTCATCGCCGCGACGATGACGTAATACTGCGGCGTCCTCATGACGTCGCTGAAGTGCCACTCCCTGGCCGTTTTGTAGACTCGCTCTGCGTGTTTTTCCTCGACGGGATCGGCCGCGTCGCTGTCGCCGCTTTGCTGCTCCCGCATGCTCCCCAATGTGAATACGGCCAGCGCAGCCAGCAAAAGAATCGATGCCGCCATGGACCACCAGTGGAAGCGCCAGGAACCCGCCAGGGCCTCGACCATGGTCACGACCAGCGGGCCGACAACGCCGCCAAGCCCGCCGATGGTCATGTAGGCGCCGATCGCAAACGAACGACGGTGCGGAAGCCAGTGATTGATAACGGCCACACCCGGTACGATTGCGCCGAGCGTATATCCGAGGCCTGCGAGCGACGCGCCGACAAAATACTGATAAAGATCCGTCGTTGTTGCCAACAGGCCGAAGCCTGCTGCCATGGTGACGCCGCCGATGCCGAATGTAGCCCGGGTGCCGAACTTGCGCAGCGTCCATGACGGCAGGCGGCCGGCTATGCCGACCATGAACGCGAGCAGGGAAAAGCCGAGCCCGGCATCCCTCCAGGACCAGGACAGCTCATCGATCATGAATGGCAGGGCAACGCCAAGCGACGTAAATGTCGAGGCCGTAATGTGAAAAAATATCAGGCTCACGACGGCGAATTTCCACCAGCTACGCCAAATGTCGCTATCCGAAATCGCCGTCATGATGATTGGTTATGATGTTTCGTCACAATTTATGAACATTGCCACCCACATGATCCGGGCCGGCCGTGCTTTCGGTGATCATCCGTCAATCGCCAGAGGCGCGACAACCCTTTCCAGCTACGGGGACCTGGCCCACCGCGTGTCCTGTGTCGCCGGCGCGCTGCGCCGCGAGTGCAAGCTCGATCCGGGTGACCGGGTTGCGCTTATTCTAGGGAACTGTCCCGAATATCTCGAATTGCTTTATGCGATCTGGCATGCCGGGCTGGTTGCTGTGCCGATCAACGCCAAACTGCATAGTAAGGAGTTCGCTTATGTCCTCGACAACAGCCAGTCACGACTGTGCTTCGTCTCTCCGGAAATCGTGGATTCGGCCGGGCAGACAGATACTGTAATCGTGACAGGCAGCGATGAATATCGAAAGCTGCTGGCGGGTGATCCCCTCCCTCTCGTATTCCGTAATCCAGACGACGCCGCCTGGCTTTTTTACACGAGCGGCACGACCGGCACGCCGAAAGGTGCGGTGTTGACACACAGAAACCTCGAAGCGATGTGTGAGTGTTACTTCGTCGACGTCGATCCGATTGCGCCGTGGAACGCGATTCTGCATGCCGCGCCGATGAGCCATGGATCCGGTCTCTACGCGCTCGCCTATGTCATGCAGGCAGGCTGCCACGTCATCCCGGAAAGCGGCCGATTCGATGTCGCGGAGGTCTACGCGCTCATCAGGGAATGGCCCGGCGTCGCTTTCTGGGCCGCGCCGACGATGGTCAAGCGGCTGCTCGATCATCCGGAGGACGAAGATACGTCGAATCTGAAAGCCATCATCTATGGGGGCGGTCCGATGTATGTCGAGGACTGCCTGGCCGCTCCGGACAGGTTCGGACCGAAACTGACGCAGCTCTACGGACAGGGTGAAAGCCCGATGACGATCACGGCGCTGAACGCGGACATGCATGCAGCCAGGCGCCGTCTGTCGTCCGTCGGCGTTGCCCAGAGTGCGGTCGAAGTCCGTATCGGTGGTTCTGACGACGAAGCCCTGCCACCCGGCGAGCCCGGTGAGATTCTCGTGCGCGGAGATACCGTCATGCGCGAATACTGGCGCAACGCACAGGCGACGGCAGAGACACTTCGAAACGGCTGGCTGCATACGGGCGACATCGGCGTAATGGATGAAGACGGATTTCTCACGCTGAAAGACCGCGCCAAGGACCTCATTATCTCGGGAGGCGTGAACATCTATCCGCGCGAAGTCGAGGAAGTGCTGATCAACCATCCGGGCGTCGCCGAAGTCTCGGTCATCGGGCGCCCCGACCGTGAATGGGGCGAAATCGTGGTCGCCTATCTGGTGGCCACAGATAACGCCGGAGTCGATGCGAAAGCACTGGATGACTTCTGCATAGAGAATCTCGCAAGGTTCAAACGACCGAAGCAGTACCGCTTTATCGACGAAATGCCGAAGAACAATTACGGTAAGGTACTGAAAACCGCTTTGCGGGATCTCGACGCAGCCGATTAGGCTGCAGCGCCACGCTATTCATGGCTGGGGTTCCACATCCGCGCTCAAAACCATCATAATCTCCGGCCTGAGATACTGTACTGATACCTAGATCTGGCAGCGAAGGGATTTCAATGCGTAACTTATTGTTAAATGACGTTTTTTTTGAAGGATTGAGCAGCTCCGTACTACCCATAGGAGAGGCGGAAACGCTGCCGCCGGATTGTTATACGGACGCGGAGTTCTACGAGTTCGAGCGGCAAGCAATATTCAGCCGTGAGTGGTTGTGCACGGGCCGCGAGTCCTGGGTCAGCCAGCCCGGCGATTACTACACGACCCTGATTGCCGGGGAACCGATCATCGTGTCGAGAACCTTGAAGGGCGAACTCAAGGCCATGTCCGCGGTCTGCCAGCACCGCGCCATGCTGGTCGCCGAGGACCACGGCAACCGGCGCGGTTTTCTCTGCCCCTATCATCACTGGAGCTATTCGCTCGACGGCAGCCTGACCAACGCGCCGGCGATGGAGAAGACCTGCGATTTCGACGAGTCCCAGTTCGGGCTGCCGAACTTCCGGGTCGAGGTGTGGAACGGATTCGTCTTCGTCAACCTGGACACTGATGCGCCGCCGTTGACACCGCGCCTGGAGGCGGTTGCAGACGCCATCGCCAACTACGACCTGACAAATGCCGAGGGAGACAAGCCGAAGCCACCGCCCGAGTTCAACTGGAACTGGAAGGTGATGTTCGAGAACAACAACGACGGATACCACGCCAACAAACTGCACCGGGGACCGTTACACGACTTCGTGCCGAGCGAACTCGCCAGCTTTCCGGATTTGCCCGAAGACACCGCCGGATATTATCGGCACAACGGCACCAAACATCCCGATGCCAGCTTCAATGCAACGCAAAAAGCGCTGTTGCCGATATTTTCCAATCTCACCGACGCAGACCGTAATCGAATGGTCTTCGCCAACATCCCGCCGACCCTGTCGCTGGTTCTTACCTGTGACATGGTGATTTACCTGATCGTACGTGCGACCGGACCGGAAACCCTCGAAATGGACACCGGCGTGCTGGTTGCACCCGGTGCAATGCGCGATCCATCGTTCGAACACTGTATGAACATGACCATGGCGGCGGCCAACACGATCATCGCGCAGGACTTGCATGTCGACGAGCTCGTGCAGGTCGGGCTGCGATCGCAGTTCGCCGTCAGGGGTCGCTATTCCTGGCAGGAAGGCGCACAACACGACTTCAATCAGTGGCTCGTACCCCGCTATCAAAGCTGCTGGAAACGCCTG
>JBHIDG010000037.1:0-14217 GCA_046760025.1 Woeseia sp.
CCGGTTACCTTAACGCCGCGTCGCCACAACTACTTCAGACGGAACACCGAAAGCCGCCAGCTTCGAATGGTGCTGCACCTGCCACTTTGACTCCATCAAAAACGGCCGAAGATCGACAGGGCGACAACCTCCAACCAGAGACGGTCGATGATTTTGAGTCCAGCTGACAATGCCCGCCACGATCCGCGATGTAAATCCAATCCCACTGGAAAGACCGGACAAGCAGAGCAATCCGTCCGGGCGAAGCATGCGGTGGGCTTCGTGAAGCACGGCCCGGATATCGTCGTCGGAAAGCAAATCGAATACGTAGTTTGATACAAAGCGATCATAGTACTCGGCAGGCTCATCGACTGGAGGTCCACCCTCGGTAAGTATTACCCGCGCCCGTGGCGAGTGTGACGAAAGGCGGGCTTCGGCCAGTCGAACCATCTTCGGACTGACGTCTACTCCGCGGTAGCGCGCCGTGTCAGGCAGATGCTCTTCGAACAGCCGCAGTGCGAAGCGGCCGGTTCCACAACCAAATTCGAAGACCGACGCCGCAGAGATGAATTTTCCGTGCAGCACGACCCGAGCGGCTGCACGATCTTCGTAGAAGCGCTGCGAGTCCTGCAGTGCGCCGATTCGATCGTACGTTTGCCTCGCTTCCTGGTGAGATAGCGTACCCAAAATTACTCCTTGCCCTGCGAGGACAGTCGGCACCACCCCTAACAGTTTAGCTCACTGGCAACTGACCGTACGGCACGCTTGTTGCCCCTGCAAGAAGCGTGACCGAAGCCAGCCGGCCAGCGCGGCGATTTGTTAGACAGCGCATTCATCGGACGACAATCCCCAGTTTCTCACCTAAGAACTTCCGGCACGGTGCTTGTTTCTCTTTCATTGCATCTGTATCGAGCGCTATTAATACCTGGGCCTCGTCTTTTCCGCGAGTTTTCCCACCGATGCCTTTTAGGATAATTTCCTCCGATAGCCCCTGTTCGCGTGCTTGCGTTTGAGCCGCGAGTACATAGCAAGCTGCGTATGTATCGAGCGCATCGAAAAGAATCGACTCAACCTCGTCATCCGAGTAACCACGATTGGCAAGATTTGCTCGAAAGCTCTCACCCCCGCTGTCATACATTTTTTCGATTAGACCTAGTTTGGCAGCCTCGAGCATGTCTGCCTCGGTCTGGCACCAGGTTATGACGGGAAATACTAGGCCAATCAAAGCGAAGAAGCTGAGTTTCATAGAATCCTCAACGCGCTGTCTAACTTGTATTTATGAGCTGAAATTGCCGTAGTTCTTGCAGGCGAAATTGCATTATAACTTGTCTCGGTTTTGCTAAACGTCTGCAACATAAAAGTTCTGACGGAATACTGTATGGCACATTCGTGGCGGGATATGTGGCGCTCGCAATTCAAACTTCCTCATTACTGATTTAATTGTTTCAGCCGCTCGACCGTACCCACATCTTCCCATAGTCCTTCGAACAGGCTGCCGCTTAGTTTTCCGTTGTCAGCGGCTCTGCGCAGAACCGGGGTTATCGGGAAACGGCCGGGTTTTTGATCCGCGAAGAGCTCGGGCCGATAGAGCCCAAAGCCGCTGAATGTCAGCGCCGGACTTTTTGCGTTGCGAATGAGCCCGGTCTGTAGTTCGAAGTCAATGTTGTTTTTGTCAGGGGGTGTCGGTACCAGGATCAGGTGGCCGAGCATGTCGTTGTCCAGTCGTACTTCGGGTAGCCGGAAATCCGTGTATGTATCGGCGTTTATGACCCAGAAGGGTTCGCTTCCGAGCAGGGGCAGGGCGCGGTAAATTCCTCCACCGGTCTCGAGCGCATTGTCGTATTCCGGGCTGTAGATGATATTCAGGCCGAACCGCGATCCGGAACCGGCTCTCTGGACTATCTGTTCGCCCAGCCACCCGAGATTGATGATGACAGTTTCGACGCCGCTTTCCCTCAGTGCTTTCAGGTGGCGCTCGAGCAGGCTTTCACCGTTAACTTCGACCAGCGCCTTTGGCAGTTCGTCCGTGATCGGACGAAGCCGTTCCCCGCGGCCGGCTGCCAGAATCATCGCGGTCACTGCTTGTCTCCCAGCCTGGGCAGACAACGCTGGCTGATCAGGTTTATCAGAAAATCCAGCTCCTCGTATCTGGACTCAAGGGCTACAATGTATTCCAGCGTTCGCGGAATGTCGGGCAGGAACCCGGGTTTGCCATCGCGGTGCTTGAGCCGTGCGAAAATGCCTGCGGCCTTGAGATGGCGTTGTGCGCCCATCAGATCAAAGCATCGGTCAAATTCATTTGTGTCGATTCGTGCGTTGACCTGATCGCCGATTTGATCGTAGAACTGCATGGCCCAATATTGAAGCTTGTCCTCAGTCCAGCGTATATAACAATCTTTGAGAAGCGAGACGAGATCGTATGTCAGGGGGCCTTCAACGGCGTCCTGAAAATCCAGAATGCCCGGGTTGTTGTCTTCGGTCAGCATCAGGTTACGTGAATGATAGTCGCGGTGCACAAATACTCTTGGCTGGTTCAGTGCGTTATCGATGAGCAGTTGGCAACATGCCTTCCATTGGTCTTCGTCAGATTGTGTGAAGTCGATGTTTAGATGACGTTCGCAAAGCCATTCTTTGAAAATCGATAACTCGAATGACAGCAGTTTTTCATCGTAAGTTGGTAGCTCCGACTGAAATTCTTTCCCCCGTCGTTGCATTTTGACGAGCGCGGATAGAGCATCGTCATAGAGTCTGCCTGCCATTGAACGGTCTTGTCGCAGCGCGGTCAGATAGAGCGTGGAACCGAGGTCGGTGAGCAGAAGGAAGCCGAGCTCGAGGTCTGACGCGAGGACCCGGGGGCTGTTTAGATGCATTCGTTCCAGGAAACCCGCAACCTTTACGAATTGCGCGGAATCTTCCACGTCGGGGGGCGCATCCATGACGATCTTCGTCGAGTCGCCGCTGACCAACCGGAGGTAACGGCGAAAGCTGGCGTCCTCGGATGCCAATGCGAGCGTGGAAACGTCGAGGCCGTCGATTCCTTCCAGCCAGCGCCTAAGTTGCTCGTGCCGGGGACTCGGTTTTGCGTCAGTGGTAGTGATTTGAGATCTCCGTGCCGCATTGAAGGCGTTCATGGACTATGCGAAGGTAGCAAATCACAATAGCTGATAATATCTTTTCTCCCTAACATCCTGTAGCCATTACATTTTGTCCGATAGCCCCGCTACAAATATGACCGGCTTTCCCGTTGCGATTGCCGGCCTGCTCGCCGCGCTGGCGAATGGCGTTGCGTATTCGCAGCAGAACTTGCAGTGTGACGCAGCCGATGCCGGCGACATAATCGACCGGTCCCTGTTTGACGATGTCGATGCCGGTGACCCGGACGGTATGCTGTTCGAGGCCGGAGAGATGGAAGCACAACTGGGTGACGAGCCGAGCGCAATCATGACAGGCGGGGTGCTCGTGAAACAGGGTGCACGGCTCGCCGGCGCCGACACCGCAAGTTATGACCCTGAAACGCTGGCATTGCAACTATCCGGGGACGTGCGTTACGAAGATCCACGCACACAGATCAGGGGCACCTCGGCGGAGTTTTCCTATTCTTCGGGGCTTGTCCGCTTCGAAGGCGCGGAGTTCAAGCTGTCGGACGGTGGCGCGAGAGGCGCAGCCAGCGCACTCGAAATCAATCAGGAGGGCATGCTCAAGCTCGACGATGTCGAATACACGACCTGTCCCCCAGGCTCGAATGATTGGCTACTCGAAGCGCGCGACATCGACCTCGATACGGCGAAGGGCTCCGGTACGGCCAGGAATGTTAAGCTCAGATTTCAGGGTGTGCCGATTATGTACGCGCCGTTCTTATCGTTCCCGATCGGGGACGCCCGCAAGTCCGGAATCCTGACGCCGGAATTCGGCAGTGCCGGGCGCAGCGGTCGCGCCGTCAGCGTTCCCTACTACTGGAACATCGCGCCGAATTACGATGCGACATTTACGCCCCGGTTTCTGACCGATCGTGGTCTTCAAGTACTGTCGGAGTTTCGCTACCTGACAGAGACTCACGACGGCATTCTGCGGTTCGATTATCTGCCGGACGACAGTCTCATCGATTCCGATCGACAACTGCTGAATTTCGAGCACAGAACGCAATTCTCCAGCGGCTGGCGCGGCCTGGTCGACTACCGCGAAGCCTCCGACAGCAGATACTTCGAAGACCTGGGCGGCAGTCTGAGCGTATCGAGTATCACCCACCTGAACCGGAGCGTTGTATTCGAATTTTACGGCGACCACCTCTCGATATTCGGCAGGTTCCAGGAATACCAGACAATTGACGAGACGATCCTGCCCGAGGACGAGCCGTACCAGCGCCTGCCGCAGATCCGCGTCGCAGGCATGTGGCCCGATCGGGCGCTCGGCCTTCACTATAAGTTCGATGGAGAGCTTGTCTATTTCGATCGCGATATCGGCGTGACCGGGTGGCGTTTTGATGCGGCGCCTCAGGTCGAGTTGCCGATCGGAAATCCGGGCTGGTTCATTACACCCAACGTCATTCTCGAGCATACACGTTACGAACTCGACAATGTTCCAGTCGGACAGCCGATCGACCCGTCGCGCACCTTGCCTATCGCAAGCCTTGACGTCGGCATGATACTGGAACGCACGATGCGATCGCCCCGCGGGCGGATTCAAACGCTCGAACCGAGAATTCTGTATGTTCATATCCCGCATCGCGAGCAGTCCGAATTGCCGGTATTCGATACGATCGTGCCGGACCTGAATCTGGTGCAGCTGTATCGCAAGAATCGGTATCTTGGTGTCGACCGAATCGCCGACACCGATCAACTCAGCATCGGCATCACCTCCCGGATACTGAGCGTGTCAAACGGCAAGGAAGTCGTTACCGCAACCATCGGGCAGGCTCTTTATCTCAGCACACAGGGCGTCACGTTACCCGGACAGCCGGTGACCATTAGCGACTCATCCGATTACATCGCCGAACTTCGGTTTCCGTTTTACGAGAAATTCAATTTCGATCTGGGCTACCAGTGGGGAACCGGGGATAACGGTACGACCAAGTCTGAAGCGAGATTCCAGTTCCGGCCACAACGAAACAAGATCCTGAACCTGTCGTATCGCTTCCGCAAGCAATCGCTCGAGCAGGGAGACATTTCCTGGTCATGGCCATTGGCGAAGAGCTGGAACTTCGTCGGCAGATACAATTTCTCCTTCCGCGACGACGAGCCTCTCGAGCGGTTTTTCGGCCTCGAATACGAAAACTGTTGCTGGGGCCTGCGACTCGTTACGCGTCGCTACATCAGTACCCGTGACGGAACGCAGGATTCGTCGTTCGGACTACAGCTGGTGCTCAAGGGAATGACCAGCGTGGGGACCAAGGCTGACAGACTTTTGGAGCGTGGTATCCTTGGCTATTCGCGCGACGTTTATTAAGAATTTATGAATAAAATCCAATACTTATGCGTTCTGCCGAGCCTGGCGGCCTGCGCGGTTTCCGCAGCAGAGTTGTCGGGCACCGGCGACATGCTCGACGGAATCGCCGCCATCGTCAACGAGGGTGTCGTGCTGAAGAGCGAGCTGAATCTTCAATTGGAGAGCATATCGGAACGTGCACGGACACAAGGTATGCGGCTGCCGCCGCCGAGCGTCCTGGAGGAACAGGTGCTTGAGAGCCTCATTCTCAAGCAGATTCAGCTGCAACGCGCCGAGCGCATCGGCATCCGGATTTCGGACCAGATGTTGAATGCCGCCATTGCCGGTGTTGCGGAGCAAAACGGCTTCGCATTCGAAGACATGCCCCGGGCGCTCGCCGAGGATGGCATTTCATACGGCGTTTATCGTCGCGAGATGCGTGAACAGCTAATCCTCGAACAGCTGAAGCGCATCGATGTCGTCGGACGGATTTCGGTCGCGCCACGCGAGATAGAACAGTGTCTCGCCGACCTCGAAGACAACGTGGTAATCAACTCCGAATACAACCTGTCACATATACTGATTTCGGTGCCGCCATCCGCGACCCAGGAGGAGTTCGCGGAAGCAGAAACCGAAGCGAATTACGTGTACAAACAACTTCAGGACGGTGCCGACTTTGCCGAGATGGCGATTCGATACTCGGATCTTCAGACCGCACTCGAAGGCGGCAATCTCGGTTGGCGCAAAGGCGATCAGCTACCGACAATTTTCTCTAATGTTGTCGGCTCGATAGAAGCAGGCGAGTTCTCGAAGCCGATCCGAACTGTGAGTGGCTATCACATCGTCAAAGTCAACGAGCTTCGTGGCACGAATCAGCGCAGTGAAGTCGAGCAGGTAAAGCTTCGCCATATCCTGATCACACCTGACGAGATCATCGATGACGAGACCGCCAAGCAACAGCTCGAGGAAGCAGTATCGGATCTTGCTTCCGGCAAGGACTTCGGCGAGCTTGCGAAGCTGCTGTCCGATGATCCCGGCTCTGCGAACCAGGGCGGGGAAATGGACTGGGCCAGCCCGGGCTCGTTTGTTCCCGAATTCGAGGAAGTCGCCAATAATGCGGAAATTGGCGTAGTGACCAAGCCATTCAGGACGAGATTCGGCTGGCACATTCTCGAAGTGATGGATCGTCGCACTTACGACAACACGGAGGAACTCAAGGAAAACGGCTGCATTCAGCGTGTCAGGAACAGCAAGCTGGCAGAAGAAACGGAGCTCTACATGCGGCGAATCCGTGACGAAGCTTTCGTAGACATACGCATCTGACAAGCAAACGAACAAACCCTCTTGTAATCACTGCGGGAGAACCCGCCGGCATCGGGCCGGACCTGTGTCTTGCGCTGTCGAATACGGAGTGGTCCGACCGGGTCATCGTCGTCGCAGATCCGGAGACGCTGGAATTGAGGGCCCGTCAACTCGGTGTCGACGTGTCAATCGTGGATGCAGAGTCGGGCGATTCGGCCCCAAACAGCCTGAGAGTGATTGCGGAGCCCCTGCCCAATGCTTCGGTCTGCGGCACGCCCGATCCGGCCAATGCCCAATCGCTGCTGTCGGGACTGGAAACCGCGGTACGAGCTTGCGTGAACGGCAGATTTTCGGGGCTCGTTACGGCACCGCTGCAGAAGAGCACGATCAACGATGCGGGGATTCCCTTTACCGGCCACACGGAGTACCTCGCGGAGTTGACCTCGATTCGAACACCCGTGATGATGCTGGTCGCAGACCAACTGCGCGTGGCGCTCGCCAGCACGCATCTACCGCTTCGGGAGGTCCCGGACTATCTGACGCGGCAGAGGCTTCGCGAGGTGCTCGAAGTCCTGCACACCGACCTCGTCGGAAAATTCGACATCGCCGAGCCGGAGATCGTGGTTTGCGGGCTCAACCCGCACGCCGGTGAAGGCGGTCATCTCGGCACGGAGGATGCCGCTGTTATCGAGCCGGTCGTCAGCGTATTACGACAGGAGGGCATGAATGTTCGCGGTCCGTTGCCCGCGGACACGGCGTTCACACCGGCCGCCGGGCATGCCGACGCGATACTCGCGATGTATCACGATCAGGGTCTGCCCGCCTTGAAGTATGCCGGCTTCGGTCACGCGGTAAATGTGACGCTTGGCCTGCCGATCATTCGAACATCCGTCGACCACGGCACGGCCCTCAATATCGCGGGCACAGGCAGGGCGGATGCCGGCAGCATGATTGCGGCAGTGGAGCTGGCCACATTCCTGGCGGGCACGTGAGCCGGCGCCATCGGCCGCGCAGGCGGTTCGGCCAGCACTTTCTGGTTGACCGGACGACGACCGCCAGAATCGTCGCAGCGATCAAGCCCGAGTCTCAAGAAACAATCGTTGAGATAGGGCCGGGTCGGGGTGCGATCAGTGAACAACTGGCGCGTCGGGCCGGCACCTTCCACGCCATCGAGCTGGACCGCGACCTGGCAGCAGCGCTCGAGCGGCAATTCGAATCGCGACCCAACGTTTCGATTCACCAGGCGGATGCGCTGACGTTCGATTTCTCGGCGCTGGGGGAGAATCTTCGAATCGTCGGCAATCTGCCCTACAACATCTCGACGCCGCTGCTGTTTCACCTCATTGATTACAGAGCATTCATCGACGACATGCATCTGATGTTGCAAAAAGAAGTCGTGGACCGAATGGCGGCGGTGCCGTGTAAAAAGACATATGGCCGGTTGACCATTATGCTCGGTTGCTACATGGCGGTTGAACCGTTGTTCGATGTCCCCTCGTCCGCATTCAGGCCGCCGCCGAAAGTCTCGTCCTCGGTCGCGCGGCTAAGACCGTTGCCAAAAGATAGCTATGCAATTACCGATCACGCGGCACTGTACGACATCGTCACCAAAGCATTCAGCCAACGCCGGAAGAAACTGCGCAACGCACTGAAGTCAATTGCAACGGAGGACGATCTCGTCGCTGCCGGAATGGATCCCCGGTCGCGACCCGAACAGATACCGATCGCAAATTATGTCGCCCTCGCCAATCATATTTCCCGGAAGTAACCTGCACGTTGCGTTAGAATGCAGGCATCCGCGTACTGTTCGGATGGGTTTGCGGTGATTCATGGATAAAAAGAACTGCGAAATCAGTATCGAAGTCGCAACGGATTATGTCGATGAACAGTCCGAGCCCGATGACGGCCGGTACGTATTTGCCTACACGATCACGATCGCCAACCTGGGCGAGGTCCCGGCCCGTTTGCTGAGCCGTCATTGGGTCATCACGGATGCCAACGGCAAGGTTCAGGAAGTGAGCGGTGACGGCGTCGTGGGCGAACAACCCCGCCTGAATCCCGGCGAGAGGTACCGCTATTCGAGCGGCGCCGTCCTCGAGACACCGGTCGGTTCGATGCAGGGCAGTTATCGAATGGAAGCGGACAACGGCACTAATTTCGATGCGCCGATCCCCCCCTTCACGCTCGCCGTTCCGGGAGTTATTCACTAGCACAGAATGGCAACCTATGCGATAGGCGATTTGCAGGGTTGTTACGACCCCTTTCGTCGCCTGCTCGACAAGCTCAGCTTCGACCCGGATAAAGACCGTCTTTGGCTGACGGGGGACCTCGTCAATCGAGGACCCAAATCGCTGAAGACGATTCGCTTCGTCAGGAGTCTGGGAAAATCTGCGAAGGTCGTCCTGGGAAACCATGACCTTCATCTGCTCGCGCTTGCGTACGGCATCGGCGATGCATCAGACAGGTTCGGCTCGCTGACCAAGATCCTGGATGCAACAGACGCCGACGATCTGATCGACTGGTTGCGGCGCAGGCCGCTCGCACACTACAGCAAGAAACTGAACACGCTGCTCGTACACGCCGGCCTGCCACCGCAATGGAGTGTCAAGAAGACGCTGGCGCGCGCGGCAGAGGTCGAATCCGAGCTCGACGGCAAGACGTACGTGAAATTCCTGGAGAAGCTCTACGGCAATTCTCCGAATCGGTGGTCGGGTAACCTCAGCGGGTACAAGAGACTTCGATTCATCGTAAGCTGCCTGACACGAATCCGGATGATCGACCGGAAGGGTCGCCTCGATTTCCAGCACAAGGGACCACCCGCGAACGCGAGAGAAGGGCTGGTGCCCTGGTTCGATGCCGATAATGCTGCCTGGAGAGGTACCAGAATCGTATTCGGACACTGGTCCGCGCTGGGACTGCTTATCAATCCCGAGCTGATCTGCGTCGATACCGGCTGTGTATGGGGCCGTCGGCTCACGGCTGTTCAGCTTGCCAGGCGCCCCAAAGTCACGCAGGTGAAGTGCCGCTGTAGATAGCCAAGAATAATGAAGCGACAATCGATCCAGATATTCGGCGCCGGGCTTTGCGGAAGCCTGCTGAGCATCATTCTCGCCCGGCGCGGCTTTGATACGACCGTGTACGAGTGCCACAAAGACCCGCGCACGGCAACAGCACCGCCCGGCCGGTCGATCAACCTCGCCATGTCTGCCAGGGGAATACGCGCGCTGAAGCATGCCGGCATTTTCTCGCTCGTGGAGCCCTTGCTCGTACCCATGCGCGGCCGCTTCGTGCACTATAAAGACGGTGCCACGGAGCTGCTGAAATACGGCCAGCGTCCCGCTGAACAAATCTATTCGGTATCGCGGGCCGGACTGAATCAGCTGTTGCTCAGTGCCGCCGAAAG
The DNA here is from genome assembly GCA_046760025.1 of Woeseia sp. Taxonomy (GTDB): domain Bacteria; phylum Pseudomonadota; class Gammaproteobacteria; order Steroidobacterales; family Woeseiaceae; genus JACZWL01. The sequence goes on from JBHIDG010000037.1 coordinate 10,106, forward strand.
AAACCACGGCGTCGACATTCGCTTTCAACACGAGGCCATTGCTTTCGATGCCGGATGCGTTCGAATCGGCAGCCATGCCGATGGCGCCGAGCTGCTTGTTTCGGCCACGCCGGTCATAGCGGCCGATGGCGCCGGTTCGATCTTTCGGCGATCGCTGGATGAGTCCGGCGCAATTCATGCAACCGAGACGCTACTGGATCACAGCTACAAAGAGCTGACCGTACCACCAGGTCCGGGTGGCGAGTTCCGGATGGAGCCCGGTGCGCTGCACATCTGGCCACGCGGCGGGTTCATGCTGATCGCGCTGCCCAATCCTGACGGCGATTTCACACTGACGCTGTTTCTTCCGAACGAGAGCCCGAACAGCTTCTCGAATCTGCGTACACCGCAGGAGATCGCGGCGTTTTTCGATACGCACTTCGCTGATGTAGTGGAACTCATGCCCGACCTGATCGGGACGTTTGAGCGGAATCCGATCGGTATTCTCGGTACGGTCCGTTGCGACCGATGGCACGACGGCGGCCGGGTCCTGCTTGTCGGCGATGCCGCGCATGCTGTTGTACCGTTTCACGGACAGGGGATGAACCTCGCCTTTGAAGACTGTGTGGTACTGGACCAGATTCTCGAAGACGCGGATTGCTCGTGGCAGGACATTTTCGCCCGTTTTGAATCAGCGCAAGCCGCCAATGCGAATGCGATCGCCGACATGGCGCTCGAGAACTATGTCGAAATGCGGGACACGGTCAGGAATCCGAAGTACGTGCTGCAGAAGGAACTCGGCTTCGAGCTGGAACGGCGTTTGCCGAACCGTTTCATTCCGCGCTATTCGATGGTTATGTTTCACGCCGACATTCCCTATGCGATTGCCCAGCAACGCGGCAAGATCCAGTCCGAGCTTCTCGATGAAATTACTCGCGACGCGGATGAGCTGCGCCAGATCGATATCGATGCCGCGGAGCGCAAGGCGGCGTCACGACTCACACCACTGAGTTGACGCGATCCATCGTGATGAATGACAAGCCGAATTGTCTCGATTTATTCGCAGGAGAGTCCTCGCAATCCACGACCCGCCATTCCGCATCGCGGATCTTGGGAAAATAGGTATCGCCGTCGATGTGGGTATTCACTCGCGTCATGTATATGCGATCAGCCATCGGCAACATCCGCACATAAATCCTTCCGCCACCGATGACCATCACCTCTTCGGCGTTTGCGGCGAGGCTGAGCGCATCGCCCGGGCTCGCCGCAACTTCACAACCGTCGATCTCCAGCCCTTTCCGCGTGCTCACAACGATGTTCTGCCGATCCGGCAGCGGTTTTCCGATCGACTCATAGGTCAGTCGTCCCATGATGACGGGTTTGCCGGTCGTCAGTCGCTTGAACCGCTTCAGATCTTCAGGCAGGCGCCAGGGAAGGTGTCCATCTTTGCCGATTACGTTGTTCGTCGAGGCGGCAACGATAATGCTTATTCCCACGGCCTAGTCCGAGTAATTTGTCGATTGCTTCGCTAGATCGCCCGAGGATTCCATTGGCTGACGGGTTTTGCGCGTGAGTGTAATAACGGTGTCTACTTCCGAACGAGGAAAACCCGTCAGGCGATTAAGGACTGGGCGAGAGCACAGCATAATGACGAGATACCCGGACTCATATGGCGACCGCGGCGCTAATGTGCGGACGGTACTCGTAGTTGAGGATCTCAAAGTCCTCGAAGCGGTAGTCGAAGATATCGTCGGGCCGGCGTTTGATCGCCAGACGCGGCAGCGCCAGCGGCTCACGCTGGAGTTGTTCGTCTGCCTGCTCCAGATGATTCAGATAGAGATGACAGTCCCCGCCGGTCCATATGAACTCACCGACGTTCAGGTCCCCCTGTTGTGCCAACATGTGAGTCAGCAAAGCATAGGACGCGATGTTGAAGGGCACCCCGAGAAAGATATCGGCGCTTCGCTGATACAACTGGCATGAGAGCCGGCCATCGGCGACGTAAAACTGAAACAAGCAATGGCACGGCGGCAGTGCCATCTTCGGTAATTCGGCAACGTTCCAGGCACTGACCATCAGCCGCCGCGAATCGGGATTCTTCCGCAAGTCCTCCACGAGCTGGCCGATCTGATCGACTGTTTGTCCATCGGGCGTGGGCCAGCTGCGCCACTGCACACCGTACACGGGGCCGAGCTCGCCGTTCTCGTCTGCCCATTCGTTCCAGATCGACACCCCGTTTTCCTCGAGGTAACGGATGTTCGAATCGCCACTCAAGAACCAGAGCAGCTCGTGAATAACGGAACGCAGATGCAACTTCTTGGTCGTGACAACCGGAAAGCCCTTGGCAAGATCGAAACGCATCTGATAACCGAACATGCTCAGCGTCCCGGTCCCGGTGCGGTCGTCCTTGTGGACGCCTTCGTCGCGCGCATATCGCATCATCGACAGATACTGCTGCATCAGGCGGCTTCTCCTGGCGTCGGTCTGTACGCCATTATCAACATTGTAATCGCGGCCACGATCATCGGCACGCTTAACACCTGGCCCATTGTAATCCAGCCGAAGGCGAGATAGCCGGCATCCTCACTCAGGTGCGCGTCCGGCAGGCGGTAAAACTCGATGAACACGCGGAAAACCCCGTACCAGAGCAGGAACATCGCGGAGACCGCCATGTAAGGCCGTCGCTTCGCGGAAAACCACCAGACGATCACGAACAATACCAGTCCCTCGAGCAATGCCTCATAGAGTTGCGAGGGATGCAGCACCTCGTCGCCGACCCTGAATCCCCACGGCACGCTGGTCGGCTTCCCCCAGAGCTCGTTGTTGATGAAATTGCCCACGCGTCCGAAGCCCAGCCCCAGCGGGCTTAGCGGTGCCACAAAATCGGTCATTTGCCACATCGTCCTGCCCAGCGAGCGCCCGTAGAGCCACATCGCCACCAGCACACCGGCCAGCCCGCCATGAAACGACATGCCGCCTTCCCAAATCTTGAAAATGTACAACGAATCCCTAGCCATCTCGTCCCAGCCGTACACCAGGCAATAGCCGATCCGGCCGCCGATGATCACACCGAGCATCATGTAGAAGACCAGATCGTCGGTCTGAGCGGGACTCACCGGTGCATGGCTTCTATCGGCTCGCCTTCGCGCCAGGATCCAGCCAATCACGAAGCCCAGGACATACATCATCCCGTACCAGCGAACCTTCACGAATCCGATTGAGAAAATGACGGGGTCGAAGTCGGGGTAGTCGATCATCGGCGCTAGTCTATCACCGCAATCGGACGACGGGCCCTTTAAGTTATAGTGCAAGGTAATGAGTGCGTCGGGTAAACACGAAAACCGTTTGTCGTCCGAATCCAGCCCGTATCTGCTGCAACATGCCGGCAATCCGGTCGACTGGTATCCGTGGTGCGACGATGCGCTGGAGACCGCCCGGCAGGCCGACAAGCCGATACTGCTGTCGGTCGGATACTCGGCCTGTCACTGGTGCCACGTCATGGCGCATGAATCCTTCGAGGACGAGCAGACGGCATCGCTGATGAACGAGCTGTTCGTGAACATCAAGGTCGATCGCGAGGAACGCCCCGACATCGACAGGATTTATCAGACAGCGCATCAGTTGCTGACACATCGGCCCGGCGGCTGGCCGCTGACCGTTTTCATCAACCCGGACGATCAGCGGCCGTTCTTTGCCGGTACCTACTTTCCGAAACAGGCACGCTACGGCATGCCTGCGTTTTCGGACCTATTGCAGCGCGTGGCCGCCTACTTTGCCGAGAACCGGGACGAGGTGCTGGTTCAAGGCAAGCAGCTTGTGGATGGCCTGGGCAGGCTCGAGCCCGGGGAGGTTGCCGATGACCATGAGCTGACCGCCGAACCGCTCGAGGCTGCGAGGCAGAAGATCGCAGACAGTTTCGATCGCGATTTCGGCGGCATCGGCACTGCCCCCAAGTTTCCGCATCCCGAGAATCTTGATCGCCTGTTGCGGCACTGGCGTGCGGGCGCCAACGGTCCCGAACCGGACATTGATGCGCTGTTCATGGTGTCGCTGACCCTCACCCGCATGGCCGAGGGGGGCATCTACGACCAGCTCGGCGGCGGCTTTTGCCGCTATTCGGTCGACCGTTACTG
>JBHIDG010000038.1:0-14216 GCA_046760025.1 Woeseia sp.
CCACCTGTTGCTCCGGTTCGAGAGCGACGGCCGGAAACGGCACAGGCGGGAGGCGTCATCTTTCCGCTCTGGATTTGATGAAAAGTGCATTGCGAAATAGAAGTCGCCTTGCCCGGGCGAACATGACCCCGGCGGCGCGCGAGAAAGCATCGTCGCAAATCTGCGACAGGCTAATCCGCTCCGGATATTTTCGTCGCAGCGCCAAAATAGGCTGCTATCTGCCCGTCGATGAAGAGGTAGATACGTGGCGGATTGTTGCGCGCGCATGGACGATGGGAAAGCGCATTTCCGCGCCCGTAATCGACAAAAACTGCACAATGCGCTTCCGGGAATTCGATGCCCAAACCGATCTATCCGTGAACCGATTCGGATTGTTGGAACCCCAAACGGGCGACTTCATCGATCCGCATCACCTGGACATCGTCATTACGCCGGTCGTTGCATTCGACTCGTCCGGTAACCGCATCGGTATGGGTGGTGGCTACTTCGATCGTTGTTTTTCCTTCCTCAAAGCACGCAGGATCTGGCTTCGACCAAAGCTCATTGGCGTAGCATTTGAGTGCCAGAGGGTTTCATCAATAACGCCAAACCCTTGGGATATCGGGATTTTTCGGATAATTACAGAAAGAACTTAAACTTCTTTCGCGTATCTTGCGAAAACAGGATCCTCGCGGCGATCATGGCCGTTTAGCGCCCTCAGTATGCGTAGGCCGATCGAAAAACACGATCAGTCTCGCTGCAGTTTTTATGTTCGGCGGTAAGAACGCTTTCTGATTGCAGCATCGTGGTCAAAAGGCTGTCCCGAAATTTTTGATTTCGAAAAACGGTTCCGATTTTTCGGGCCTAAAGGTCGATTTTTTCGTCATTCAAAAGTGTTAACGGGTTCACTTAACCGGCTGGATTTTTTGGTTTTGTTGTATATACTCAACGCCGGGTACCCGACACGGAGAAAACTATGGCTACCAAGAAGAAGTCTCGTAAAAAAGCTTCTAAGCGCAAGACAGCGAGGAAGCGGAAGGTGACGAGAAAGACGGCGAAGCGTAAGGTCGCCAAACGCAAGACGAAACGGAAAGCTACACGAAAAAAGGCCAAGCGTAAGGTGAAGAAAAAGGCCAAGCGCAAGACCAAGAGGAAGGCCAAGAAAAAGGCCAAGCGCAAGACCAAGCGCAAGGTCAAGAAAAAGGCCAAGCGTAAGGTGAAGAAAAAGGCCAAGCGTAAGGTGAAGAAAAAGGCCAAGCGCAAGGCCAAGAAAAAGACCAAGCGCAAGACCAAGCGCAAGGCCAAGAAAAAGGCCAAGAAAAAGGCCAAAAAAAAGGCCAAGCGCAAGACCAAGAGGAAGGCCAAACGAAAGACCAAGAGGAAGGCCTCCCGTCGTCGGAGGTAGTATGGGCTAGCGACTTGGGAGGACGGTAACCGTTTCGCCGACTGATAGGTCGACCATCAACTGAAAGGGTTGCCAACGGTCTTCTTCCGAAACAAGGAATATGCCCGCAGTTGCGGGCATATTTCGTTCGGTGCCAACGGGGCCATGGATCAATCTGCCAAGAAACTGATTGCTGCGAAAGCGTCATTGGACTACATCGAGCCGGGGACGATTTTGGGCGTCGGCACCGGATCGACAGTCAATAATATGATCGATTTGCTACCGTCAGTCCACAGCAAGATAGAGACGGTCGTCTCCAGCTCGTCTGAAACCACGGCCCGCCTCGAGCAGCACGGTTTCGAAGTCTCGATGCTAAACAGGGTCGGCGACGTCGACCTGTATATCGATGGCGCGGATGAAGCTACCAAGCATCTTCATCTGATCAAGGGCGGTGGCGGCGCGCTGACACGCGAAAAGGTCCTCGCGGGGGCAACGAGAAAATTCGTCTGTATCGTCGACGACTCAAAGCTGGTCGGGATGCTCGGGACGTTTCCATTGCCGATCGAGGTGATTCCGATGGCGCAGGCCTTTGTCGCTCGGCAACTCGTCAAGATGCGAGGTCAACCGATCTGGCGCGAAAACTTCGTGACTGATAACGGCAACCATATTCTGGACGTACACAATCTGACGATCAGCAATCCGCTCGAGATGGAGACTCGACTGAACCAACTGCCTGGCGTACTTACCGTGGGAATTTTTGCTCACAGGCCGGCCGATGTCCTGCTGATTGCCGACAACACAGGTGTGCGCACGATGGGGCGATAGACGGGATGGAAGAATGGGGACGTACGCCGTGGGGTACGTCCCTATTTTCTTGTTGGCTGGGGGAGAGGGATTCGAACCCCCGTTGGCGGAGTCAGAGTCCGCAGTCCTACCGCTAGACGATCCCCCAATTCTCCTGAGGCGTCCGCAAGCGTGCTGCCGACCGGTGAGAGTTGATCTTTAGTGCCTCAGTAAATTGATGCGTGCCACGACCTCAACGCTTGGAGTACTGCGTCGCGCGGCGTGCTTTCCTCAGGCCTACCTTCTTCCGTTCAACCTCTCGCGCGTCACGGGTTACGAATCCCGCTTTGCGCAGTGCCGGGCGTAATGACTCGTCATATTGCAGCAGCGCGCGCGTCAGACCGTGACGGATTGCGCCGGCCTGCCCGGTCGTTCCGCCGCCGCTGACCGTTACGGAAATATCGAACTTGTCGCCCAGTTGCATCAGCTCCAACGGCTGCCGAACAATCATGCGCGCCGTCTGGCGGCCGAAGAATTCGTCGAGCGGCCGATCGTTAACGATGATATCGCCGCCGCCGGGCTTCATGAACACCCGTGCCGTCGAAGTTTTTCTTCGGCCGGTTCCGTAGTACTGTGCTTCGGTCATCATCCGTGCCTCGTTCCCGATACTGCGCCGCATCAGGCGCTGATGTCCAGTGGCAGAGGCTGCTGTGCCTCATGCCTGTGCTCCGGCCCCGCGAAAATCCTCAACTTGGAAAGCATTTTCCTACCCAGAGGGTTGCGGGGCAACATGCCCTTTACCGCATATTGAAGCGCGCGTTCCGGCGTCTCTTCGAGGAGTTGCTCGAGGGGCACCGACTTCAGATTGCCGACATAGCCCGTATAGCGGTGGTACATCTTGTCCTTTAGCTTGTTGCCGGTCACCCGTATCTTGTCCGCATTGATGACGACGATATAGTCCCCCGTATCAACGTGCGGCGTGTATTCCGGCTTGTGCTTGCCCCGCAGTCGGCGTGCAATCTCGGTCGACAGGCGACCCAGTGTCTTGCCCGCAGCATCGACTACATACCAGTCGCGTCGAACCTCGTCCGGCTTGGGAGAAAACGTCTTCATGGTGTCTCAATCCAGTTGGGAACGAACTCGTCCCCGGCGAAAGGCGCGGAATTTTACTCGACGCACCGTGTCAATGCAATCAGTGCTACTCTCGTTCATGGACCGAGCGACCTGTGGATCCCTATTGAATTCTGTTTAAATTTCAATTTCTTATGCCTACAGAAGCACTATCGAAGCACGGCGCCGCATACGAGATATAATACCGAAAATGGAGCAACGACAACTGTCACCCGTCGATCGCCTGCTTGGCGGTGTCGAAAGCTTCCTGCGCACAGTCGCTGCGGCGCCCGCACATTCGGCCCGCGAGAACCCCGCCACGGATGTCGCTGATGCGCCAATGTCGGCGAGTGAGAAATCGCATTCGGCCGGCCTGATGCGTGTCAACCATGCGGGCGAGATTGCAGCGCAGGGCCTGTATCAGGGACATGCGACGGTTGCCCGTGACCCGCACATCGAGGATCAGATGCAACGGGCCGCCGACCAAGAACTCGATCATCTCGCCTGGTGCGAGGAGCGCTTGAAAGATCTTGGCGCAGGTCCCAGCCTGCTGAATCCCGTCTGGTATGGCGGTGCCTTCTTGATCGGGGCGGCAAGCGGCAGTCTCGGGGATCGTTGGAGCCTTGGTTTCATCGAGGAAACCGAGCGTCAGGTCGTACAACACCTGACGGGGCACCTCGGGCGCCTGCCTGCAAATGACGCGAAAAGCCGCGCCATCGTCCACAAAATGCGGGATGAAGAAGCGCTGCATGGCGAAAATGCCAAGGATGCCGGCGCAGCCGATTTACCGGCCCCCATTCGACACGTGATGCGCTTCACGGCGAGAGTAATGACCGGCACGGCATACTGGCTGTGACGCCGCTGGTTTCAAATCGACCGATTAAATATAATTCCACTCGTTTCAATAACCTCGGTAAAACACGCACTTAGCTTGCCCTTGTGCGCGGACTGTATTAAAAAGGGTGGGCTTTCGCGAGGGCAATTCAATGCAGACAACAGCTAAGACATTGAGCGACGTTCCGGCCATCAATCGGTTTTTGAGTTATTGTCGTGTGAGAACGGTCCCTTCCAAGACCGTGATGATTCACGCCGGCGATCTCCCCGATGTCCTCTACTACATCGTGGACGGTTCTGTCGAAGTCATGATCGAGGACGAGGACGGCAACGAAATGGTCCTGGCCTACCTCAACAAAGGACAGTTTTTCGGCGAAATGGGCCTGTTCTACGAACAACCCACCCGCAGCGCCTGGGTGCGCACGCGAAGCGAATGCGAAATTGCCGAAATGACCTACCCGCGGTTCCGGCAGATTGCCAGCGAGAGCCCGGGCCTGGTATTCGAACTGGCGACCCAGCTGGCAACGCGACTCGATCGCACGAATCGAAAGCTCGGAGACCTGGCGTTCGTCGACGTCACCGGCCGGGTTGCCCACGCGATCATGGATCTCTGTAACGAGCCCGACGCCATGACCCATCCGGACGGCATGCAGATCAAGGTCAGCCGCCAGGAGCTGAGCCGACTGGTCGGTTGCTCGCGTGAAATGGCCGGCCGTGTGCTGAAGGTGCTCGAGGAACAGGGCCTCGTATCGGCCAGCGGAAAAACGATCGTTGTGTTCGGCGCACGTCCGAACCGTAAAATCTGACGCGGCTCATGTCGCTTTTCCTATCTCGGACCTCATGGTGGTGATCGTGGCGGCATAATTGTCCGTGCCGAAAATCGCCGATCCTGCGACAAAGGTATCGGCACCGGCCGCCGCAATTTCTCCGATATTGTCGACCTTGACGCCGCCGTCTATTTCCAGGCGAATTTCCATCCCACTGGCGTCAATCATTTGCCGGGCCTGGCGCAGTTTCTCGAGCGATGACTCGATGAAGGTCTGGCCACCGAAACCGGGATTGACCGACATCACCAGCACCATGTCCATGTCTTCGATCACGTGTTCGAGCCACGTGAGAGGCGTCGCCGGATTGAAGACCAGGCCCGCCTTGCAGCCCTGATCACGAATGAGCCCGAGCGTCCGGTGTACGTGGCGGCTGGCCTCCGGATGGAAAGTTATGTAGGTGGCTCCCGCCTTGGCGAAATCCGGTATGAGCCGGTCGACCGGTTCCACCATCAGGTGTACATCGATCGGCGCCGTGACGCCATGATCGCGCAGAGCCTCGCAAACCAGTGGTCCGATCGTCAGGTTCGGCACAAAATGATTGTCCATGACATCGAAGTGCACAATGTCGGCGCCGGCCTCCAGCACGGCATTGACTTCCTCACCGAGCCGGGCAAAGTCGGCCGAGAGAATTGACGGAGCGATGAGTCGATCCACATCAGTTTCCTTTGTCGGTCACCCGCGCATACTACACGAACTAGTACTCCGTCCAGACGATATTGATGAGTTCAGCGAGTCGTGAAGCAGTTGACCGCGAGGCGCGCCTCGCCGGGAATGGCATGCCCTTGCCAAGAGGTTCAACAACGCGGATTACTGCTTCACGGCTCGCCCGAAGGGAGCTGTCCAGATGATCCAATACGGCGTTGCAGCCCTTGAAAAGGGCCAGCCATTCTCTGCGTACTGCGCCTTGTCTTGGATCATCTGGACAGCTCTGAATCAATTAATATCACCTGGACGGAGTACTAACGTATGCTCCTGCGCGCTTTTAGCATTTCGTACGCGCTGCGGATTTCGCGAGTCTTTCGTTCGGCCTCGGCGATGGCATCGGCGTCGGGATTTCCCGAGGCAAGCTTGTCCGGGTGATTCTTGTTCATGAGGCGCCGATACGCCTTCTTGATTTCCGCGTTCGTCGACGATTCGCTGACACCCAATGCGCGATAGGCGCCGCTGACACGTCTGGCATCTGCGCCTCCCGCAGCCGAACGACGAAATCCGCGCTGCGCACGAATCATTGCCTCGACCTGGGCAAGCTCGACGCGGCCGATATCCAGTTCGGTGCAGATCGTCCAATAGAGAGCCCGCTCACGTTCATGCAGCCCGTCTTTGGAGAGGGAGACCTCCATCAGGAGCCTGAGGATCAGTCCGCGTGCTTCGACGCGTCGGGCGCTCTCCCGCCTGAGGTACCCTATTGTCGCGACCAGCGGAAAATCCTGGCGTTTGCCGTCGTCGAACCAGCCGATCGCCTGTCTGATTTCCGCCGGACCGAGCCCGAGACGGTGCATGCAGGCACGGGCTGCCCTGATTTCGGCCTCTGTCACGCGACCGTCGGCTTTCGCCAGATGGCCCATGGTCTGAAACAGCGGTCTGACGAAGCTGTCCGGGAGCTTGTCGATCTGCGCAAATCGCTGGGCAAATCCCCTGTCAAACTGGTGCCCGAGTACGAAGCCGAGCAACGCGAGCCACGGCCGGCCGGTGGCCAGACCCGCCATCGTTCCGATGATTTTTCCCCACCAGGGCATGCGGCAATGCTAACCGCACATGCTGCCCATTCCTATGCCGATCGCTTGCGGCGGGGCTGGCGAACGGCCATCATCCGCCGCATGCCGGATACCCTGTTTGAATCATCGATCGCATCGTTGCCCTTGCTCGGCCGCGGCAAGGTTCGCGACATTTATGATGCGGGTGACAAACAAATGCTGATCGTCACGACAGACCGTCTGTCCGCATTTGACGTAATCCTGCCCGATCCCGTTCCGTTCAAAGGCGAGGTGCTGACGGGAATCTCCAACTTCTGGTTCGGTATGATGTCCGACCTGATTCCGAACCACCTCACCAATCGCCCGCTCGATACGGTGATCGATGACGCCGTATTGTGTCGTGAACTCAAGAATCGCGCGATAATAGTCAGACGCCTACAGCCGCTCCCGATCGAAGCCGTCGTTCGCGGCTACCTGATCGGCTCGGCCTGGCGCGACTACCGGACCACCGGTCAGATATGCGGCATCGATCTGCCGCCGGGTCTCGATCAGGCGGCTCGATTGCCGGAGGTCATTTTCACGCCGGCAACCAAGGCGGAAATCGGCCACCACGACCAAAATATCAAATTTGCGGCAACCGAAGAGTTGATCGGCGGCGATCTTGCCTGCCGGGTCCGCGATGTATCGATCGCAATTTACGAACGCGCCGCGAAGCACGCACTCGACAACGGAATAATTATTGCTGACACGAAATTCGAGTTCGGTCTGGATGAGAACGGTGATCTACTCATTATCGACGAGGCATTGACGCCCGATTCCTCCAGGTTCTGGCCGGTCAGTGAGTATCGCATCGGCACCAGCCCGCCGAGTTTCGACAAGCAGTTCGTTCGCGACTATCTCGACACGCTGGACTGGGACAAGTCGGCGCCGGGGCCCTCACTGCCGCCCGATATCATCCGGAAAACGAGCGAAAAGTATCGGGAGGCTCACAGGCTGCTGAAGGGTACAATCGAGAGGCATGCTTCCGGAACTGCATAGTTTTTTAGAGCAACTGGTCTGGGGCGATCATCTGGCGAAGAAGGGACCGCTCGGGCGGATGGCTGGCGTCATATTGCGGTACGCCTATGGCCTCGGCCGCGACATCTTCTCGGGCCAGCTCACGTTGCGCTCGATGAGCCTCGTCTATACGACCTTGCTGTCGGTGGTACCGCTGATCGCATTCAGCTTCTCCGTTCTCAAGGGGCTCGGCATGCACAGGGAGCTCGAGCCGCAGTTATATGCGTTTCTAGCACCGCTCGGCCCGCAGGGCGAAGAAATTACGGCGCAGGTCATCGACCTCGTCGATAATGTCAAGGGCGGCGTGCTCGGTGGCGTAAGTCTCGCATTTTTTATTTACACGGCCATATCGATGGTGCAAAAGGTCGAAGAGAGCTTCAACTACGTCTGGTACGTATCGAAGCCACGCAGCTTCGCGCGCCGGTTCTCGGAGTACATCATTGTCCTTCTGATCGGCCCTGTGGTCATGGTCATCGCACTCGGTATGATCGCATCGATCAGAAGCAACGAGATTGTGCAGCTTATCCTATCCAACGACATGCTGGGACCATTGTTTGTTGTTATCAGCAGCTTCACGCCTTACGTGCTGATTACGGGCGTATTCACGTTTCTTTATATGTACGTGCCGAATACAAAAGTGAGATTCAGGTCGGCTCTCGTCGGCGGTGTTGCCGGTGGTTTCCTCTGGGCAAGTGCCGGGGCATTTTTCGCCACGTTCATCCTGTATGCGAGCCGTACCCAACTCATTTACTCGGGCTTTGCCGTCGCGATTACGACGCTGATCTGGTTATATCTGAGCTGGTTGATCCTCCTTGTCGGTTCGCAGCTCGCGTTCTATGTCCAGCAACCCGCTTTTCTGCGTATCGGGCGCCGCGAGCCACGCCTGTCCAACTCGATGCGTGAGCGTCTTGCCCTGAATGTCATGTACCTGGTCGGCAAGGCGTTTCGTGACCCGGACGCCAGTACAAGCATCCGGGATATCAGCGGACAAATTCAGATTCCGGCGATTGCGCTGGCGCCGGTTGCCAATTCGCTCGAAGACGCCGGTCTCCTTATCACGACCGAGACTGAGGAGTTGCTGCCGGGCCGTGAAATGTCGCGCGTTGCCCTGAACGACATCCTCGCGGTCGTACGAACCAGGGGAGAGACCGGGTCATACCGGAACCCGGCATGGACACCGGCGATCGATGCGATCGGTGTCGAATTGGATGACGCGCTGTCCGGCGTGTCCGGCAAGCGATCGCTCGCTGATCTGCTCGACAGCGCCAAAGACGCCGCTTAGGCTCCGGCGATTGTCATCTCATCGACGAGCAAGGATCCGCACCGGATCGCGCCACGAATGTCCTGGTCGTTTCCTACGGCAACGATTCTCTTGTACAGCTTGCCGAGATTGCCGGCGATCGTAACTTCGTGCACAGGGTAAGCAATCTCACCGTTATCGATCCAGTAGCCGACCGCGCCCCTCGAATAATCGCCGGTGACGGGATTTACGCCCTGCCCGATCAGTTCATTGACAAGCAATCCGGATTTCATGGTCCTGATGATTGCCTCCCTGTCATCTACATTGCCCGAGACGATCAGATTGTGCGCGCCGCCCGCGTTTCCGGTCGTCGTCAGACCCAAACGGCGCGCCGAATAGGATCCGAGGATGTAGCCCTGCAAGACACCGTCGATGACGAGGTCCCGATCCGATGTCGCCACCCCCTCGGCGTCGAATGGTACGCTGGCCATCGCTTTTGGAATTTGTGGCCGTTCCGCTATCTGCAGGAATTCGGGAAACACGCGTTTGCCTGCCGCGCCTAACAGGAATGACGTGCGGCGGTATTGTGCAACGCCACTGACCGCACCGATAGCGTGGCCGATAAATCCACGGGCAATTTCGGGTGAAAACAGCACCGCCGCCCTGGTCGTTTTTATTTTTCGGGATCCCAGTCGTCCGACCGTCCGTCTGGCCGCGGTTTCTCCGATTTGCTCAGGGCCTTCAAGTTCATCAGGGTCGCGGGCCGCGCTGTAATAGTAGTCGCGCTGCATTTCATTGTCGGATTCCCCGACGACTGCGCAACTGATGGTATGGCTGGTTTTCGGAAAGCTGCCGACGAAGCCGTGGGTGTTGCCGTATGCGCGAACGCCACTGCTGGTCGCGACCGTAGCTCCTTCGGAATTCGATATGTGCGAGTCGTATCTGCGCGCGGCGTCTTCGCAGCTGATCGCGAACTCGATGGCGGCGTTCGCATCGATCTGCCAGTGATGGGCCAGCTCGAGGTCCGGGACCTTGCTTGCCATAAGTTCTGCGTCGGCGAGTCCGGAACATTCGTCGGCCGCCGTGAAATCTGCGAATGTGCTGGCTTTTGTGACGGCCTCGCGCAGCGCGTCGGCACTGAACTCGGATGTACGTGCGCTGCCCCTTCGCGAATCGTGGTAAACCGTGATACCGACACTTCGGTCACTCGTGTATTCGAGGTTCTCGACGTCTCCGAGGCGGGCGGTCGCGCTCAGACCGTAGTCGTGGCTGGCGGCAACCTCCGCCTGATCAGCGCCCTGTCTGCCGGCTTCGTCCAGTACCAACCGTACGATATCCTCGAGGTCCGACTGATCCGGTGATGCTTTCCCGGCAGGAACGCTCATTGTGTGCTTTTTTCCATCGTTTTTATTACGCTGGCTCGATGATCCGGAACGCGACAGTAGCTTAGCCGGTGGCAAACTCAAAGCCCAGCAAAAGCGCAAGAAAACGTGAAGTTGTGGCGCTGCAGGCGCTCGGCGAAAAGCTGCTCGGGTTGACTGATGAGCAGCTTCGCGGTATGGCGCTGGACGAAAATCTTTACGAGGCAATCACGGCGGCCACGGAGATAAAATCCCGCGGCGCATTGCGCAGGCAGCGACAGCTTATCGGCAAGCTGATACGTGATGTCGATCCGGAGCCGATCCAAAGTGCTCTTGATGCGCTTCAACACCAGGAAAGAGCTGCCACGGAAATATTCCATCGCGCCGAGGAATGGCGAGACCGGATCGTGCTGCGCGGGCACGGGCAACTCGACGAGTTTTTTGAAATGACGGGCAGGACTGATGGCGAGCTTGCCCGCTTGTTGCACGAATATCAGGGAGCAACGAGCGACTCCGCCAGGCTGGCGGTTCGGCGAAGAATATTCCGGCTTGTGCATGCGGCACTAGCTGGCGATACAATCCAACAATGAAACCGAAGATCGGAATAATCATGGGGTCCCGGTCCGACTGGGAAACGATGCAACACAGCAGCGAGACACTCGACGCTCTCGGCATCTCATATGAAGTACGGGTCGTCTCTGCGCACCGGACCCCTGACTGGTTGTTCGAATACGCAGAATCCGCCGCCGAACGCGGCATTCAGGTTATCATTGCCGGTGCCGGCGGTGCCGCGCACCTGCCCGGGATGACGGCATCGAAGACGTGTCTGCCGGTGCTCGGCGTACCAATGCAATCAAGGGCCCTTCAAGGCATGGACTCGCTGTTGTCAATTGCCCAGATGCCGGCAGGCGTACCGGTCGGCAGCATGGCGATCGGCAAGGCCGGTGCAATTAACGGCGCGCTGCTCGCGGCAGCCATTCTCGGCATCAACGACGAGAACGTTGCAGCCGCGTTAAGCGACTACCGTCAGGCGCAGTCCGATGCCGTCCTCGAAAAGAACGATCCACGATCCGAACGCTGATTTCCAGCCTGGATATTGCATCACTTGGCGCGTGACATCGGTTAAGAATTTGATTGCCTGAGGGATATTCCGAGTGAATCGAAGAACGGTGTCAATTTCCGAGCGAGCAAAATTCCTCAGGCAATCAAAGACTAAGCGAAAGCGCGTAGACGGCACGCCCTAGTGGGGCAAAATTCAGGCTAGAGCAATGAGAGTTGGAATTATCGGCGCCGGGCAACTCGGCCAGATGCTGGGCCTCGCTGGTGAGCGTCTCGATCTGGCGTTCACTTTTCTGGATCCTGCTCCCGAACCGCCGGCCAGCAGCATAGGTCCCGTATTGAGCTGTCCGTTCGACAGTAACGCCGGGATATCGCGACTTGCCTCCAATGTGGACGTGATCACCTACGAATTCGAAAACGTATCGGTCGAAGCAATCGAAAGTATCGCCGATGACGCACCAGTCTTTCCGCCGACCGAAGCGCTACGGATTGCGCAGGACCGGCTAAGCGAAAAGAGATTGTTCGAAGAACTCGGAATTCCGGTAGCGTCCTACATCGCCGTCGACTCGGTACGGCAACTTCGGCAGGCCGTTTACGAGATCGGCTTTCCGGCAATACTGAAGACCAGGCGGATGGGGTACGACGGCAAGGGGCAGCATCTGCTAGATGATGAGTCCGGCATAAAGGCCTCGTGGGAAGCGCTCGGCGGGCGGCCGATTCTCGTCGAGCAATGGATGGCGTTCGATCGCGAAGTCTCTGCTATAGGTGCTCGCAATGTCAACGGAGAGATTGCCGTATATCCCATAACGGAGAACCGCCACAGCGAGGGCATCCTGCGAACATCCCGCGCGCCGGATCCATCGCAAGGCGTTGCTGATCACGCCAGAGATTACCTGACACGTCTGCTCGAGCGCCTGCATTATGTCGGTGTACTCGCACTGGAATTCTTCGTATGGGGAAATCAACTGTTCGCCAACGAATTCGCCCCGCGTGTGCACAACTCGGGACACTGGACCATAGAGGGTGCAGCGACGAGTCAGTTCGAAAATCACCTGCGGGCTATACTCAACATGCCGCTCGGCGATACGTCGGCGGTTGCCCATGCCGGCATGATTAACCTGATCGGAACCATGCCCGCGGCGGTGGCCGCGGGAAGGCGCTGTTACCTGCATGACTATGGTAAAAAGCCGAGACCCGGCCGCAAGCTGGGACATGTCACGGTGCTGGGCGACAGCGCCCCGGAACGCGACAGGATCCTGGCTGACATTGAAACCCTTCTCAAAATACCGCATGGCCGTGAAGCTGCCTTTAGTGGATGAGATACAGGGAGCGAGGGCCGCTCTCGCCCATCCCTGGGCTTCGCGGCGTTTGGGCTCCTGCCCGGCAAGCGCCGTGTGGTGGTTCTACTCAAGCGAGGAGCGACGCAGCAGATCGCCCGCAAAGGCGCTTCCCGTAAGGGTTTCGTCTTACTGGCTCGAATCCGAGGCGCGAGCCGCGTCGAATGCCTGCGCGCATTCGCAAGGCGCGCAACAAAGCAGTCGGACCAGTGAGACAGATACGCGACTCATCGGGGGAATTGAGACGGGTTCAAGTCAAATACCGATCAGTCAGGATGACTCGACAAGCGCCGTACCATAGCCCGACGTACCGGAAACAGAGTAAACTGAACCGATGCGCCATTGCGGGCGAACAATCACAAGGCTGCCAGATTCTGCCGGAAATCCCGAATGTCCTATCTAGAGCACTTCAATCTGAATGAGCAGCCGTTTCAGCTTACACCGGATCCGGAGTTTGTCTACTGGAGCAAACAACACGCCCGCGCCAAGGCGTACATGGAATCGACGATCTGGTTGGCGGATGGCTTTGTGGTCATTACCGGTGATATCGGATCGGGAAAAACCACCCTCTTGCAGTCGTTTTTGAGTGAACTCCAGGACGACATCGTCTATGCAATAGTCTCACAGACTCAGCTCAAGCCGACTCAGTTTCTGCAGGCCGTACTTGCGGAGTTCGGCTTCAAGCCGTTCAAGAAGCGCAAGGTCGAGCTGCTCGACATGCTCAACATGTTCCTCATCGAGCAGTATTCGAACGGTAAGAAAGTAATTCTCATCGTCGATGAGGCTCAGAACCTGAGTAAGAAAGTACTCGAAGAAATACGCTTGCTGTCCGGAATCGAAACACACAAGGAAAAGACGCTGAGAATCATCCTTGCCGGTCAGCCGGAACTCAAGGAAACTCTGGACTCGGCCAGACTGAAACAACTCGTTCAGCGCATCAGATTAAGATTTCATATCGGTCCATTAGACCGCCGGGAGATGCGCGAATACATCGAACACCGGCTCAAGATTGCGGGTAGAAAGAAAAATGACCTGATCACGGAGGATGTGTTCCCGTTGATTCACCGTTACACCGGTGGCGTTCCCCGATTGATCAACACGCTGTGTGATACCGCCCTGCTATGTGCTTTCGCCGAAGACAAGAAAACTGTGGATACGGAGGACGTGAATTCGGCGGTGGATGAGCTGAACTGGAAGGAATACGAATCCGTTACCGGTACGTATCCCCAGGTGCCGCATCTTGGCTGTGCCGACAGCGAACCAAACTATCTTACGCATATCGAGGTTCGGAATGATGGGAAAACGCTCTCGGAACATCTGCTCGAGGCCGGGCGGGCCGTGGTCGGCCGATCGTCTGACAACGAGATTTACATCAAAAGCAAGTTTGTAAGTCGGCATCATGCACAATTCATCTCCGACGACTTCGGTTGCACGATCGAAGATTTGCATAGCACCAACGGCGTATTCGTTGGCGAGAATCGCATCATGAAATACTTGCTCAAGGACGGCGACGTAGTTTCAATGGGATTGCACGAACTCGTCTATACAGACC
>JBHIDG010000039.1:0-13856 GCA_046760025.1 Woeseia sp.
CTAGGCTGCCCAAGCAGCCTAGGCAGCCATATGCATGCGCACCAGATCGGCCAGTGACCGTGCCTGCATTTTTTCCATGACTCTGGCGCGGTGAATCTCGACCGTCCGCTGGCTCACGCCTAGCTCGTAAGCAATTACCTTGTTCGGTTTGCCGGTGACGACGAGATCGAGGACCTCACGTTCACGGTTCGTCAGCCTGCCGATACGGCCTTGCACTTCGGCGTGTGCTTCGCGCTCGCTGCGTCGATCCTGATCCGTTTTCAGGGCTTCGCCGATGCGGTCCAGGAGGTCTTGATCCCTGAATGGTTTTTGAATGAAATCGACTGCGCCTTTTTGCATTGCCTCGACGGCCATGGGTACGTCTCCGTGACCGGTGATAAAGATAATGGGAAGGGAGCTTCCCATCTCAATCAGCTTCTCCTGAAGCTCCAGTCCGCCCATCCCGGGCATGCGAATATCGAGCACGAGACAGCCCGGCTTGTCGTCGGAAAACCGGGCCAGGAAATCGTCGGCGGAATGAAATATTTCGTAGTCCAGGCCGACGGACCGCATAAGCAACTCCATCGCGTGCCGAACTGTCTGGTCATCGTCGACGATGAAAACTGTCGAATTGTATTCGGACCCCATACTCGAACCTCTTGTTTGGTGTAGTAGGATATCGGTAATCGGGGGTGCAAGGGAATAGGGTATCCGAGTAGATGCACCCATTACTTCATCTGGCAATTATTTGGGCAGGCGTATTTGCAGCTGTGGTGGCGGCAAAAAAGACTCGCCTGACACCGGTTCTCTTCTATCTCTTTATCGGATTCCTTCTCGTCAATTTCGGTATCCTGCCGGGACGCAGCGGGCCGTTCATTCGTGAATTTGCCGAACTCGGCATCATCTTCATCATGTTCGCGCTCGGATTCGAGGAATCCACCGACAACTTTATAGCCGGCGTCAAGAAGAGCTGGGGAATTGCTTTGTTCGGTGCGCTCGGCCCGTTCGCCGTAGCGTACGTGATCACCGACTATATCTGGAACGACCCGAATATTTCTCTAATGTGCGCGCTGGCGATGACCGCCACGGCCGTTTCGCTGACGATGGTGTCGCTTCGCAGCGAGGGCCTGCAGAACTCGGTCGTTGCGACAAGAATTATGACCTCTGCGGTCATTGACGATATCGGTGCGCTGGTTGCGGTGGCGATTGTTGTACCGCTTGCGGCAGGCCAGGAGTCGCTGAGTGTCGCGGGCCTGCTGGAGACGGGCGGCAAGGCTGCGCTGTTTTTCCTTGCGGTAACCATCATCGGCGCCTGGATTTTTCCACACAGGCCGGCCGGCTGGTTCCGGAAAGTCCCGATCGTCGGGCGATTCGGCGTAAAGCATATGCTGACCTTCGATCATGGGCGTTACGCGACCCTCGTCATTTTGCTGGTGGCCCTGGTTGTCGGTCTCGCGGCCCACTATTTCGGCTTTCATCCGGCGGTGGGTGCTACATGGCGGGCCTGATCGTCAAGGAAGAGTATTTTCATATCACCGAGAA
This sequence comes from Woeseia sp., assembly GCA_046760025.1. Classification (GTDB taxonomy): domain Bacteria; phylum Pseudomonadota; class Gammaproteobacteria; order Steroidobacterales; family Woeseiaceae; genus JACZWL01. The sequence continues at coordinate 1,522 of JBHIDG010000039.1, forward strand.
AACGGACACCAGCGTTTATGCGGGACGCATCGATAGCGCGTATGAGGAAACGAAAATAATCATCGACAATGCCGCGTTCCTCTGGATCGGTCCGGTCTTCTTTGTCGATCTCGGCGCCAAGCTGATTTTCGACTGGCAGCTGTTACTGCAGGTATTGCCGCACGGCATCGTGTTGACCGTGGCGTTGATACTCGTGCAGGTGTCCTCGGCCGGTCTGGCCGCGAAATTCACAGGTGGCATGACCTGGCACCAGAGCCTGATGATCGGCTTCGGAATGCTCGGGCGCGCGGAGCTGGCATTCGTCGTCATGGACATCGCCTATGTCCAGAACCAGATCCTGCATGTCGAAGCGTTTTTCACGTTGATGATGACCGCATTCATCCTGAACGTTTCAGTGCCATTGACGATCAGCTGGTGGCGGCCGTACTATAACGCCGCGGTGGCGAGATCAATCTAGCCGCTTCTTGAATCTCAGCACGGCCGCGGTCATTGCGACCAACGTAAAAACCGCCAGAACCAGAAGCTCGCCCGCCATCTCACCGAGGGACGCGTCGCGCAGCATGATGCCCCGCGCCAGGCGAATGAAATGCGTATTCGGCAGCACTTCGCCGATGTGCTGAATGATTGCGGGCATGCCGTCGAACGGGAAGACGAAACCGGATATCAGGATCGACGGCATTATCATGAAAATGGTTGCCTGAATAGCCTGGAACTGCGTCTTGACGACCGTCGACACAAAGAGGCCGAGTGCAAGGTTGGCGGCGATGAATACCGATGCTGCCAGATAGAGATCGACGAAACTGCCGCGCAGCGGCACGTCGAAGAGAAGCCGGCCGACAGCAACAATCAGCGCGAGCTGGACGAGACCGATCACGATATACGGCACGACCTTGCCGACCATAAGTTCGATCGTACTTACCGGCGTGTTAATGAGCAGTTCCAGGTTGCCGTGTTCACGTTCACGCACGATTGCGACAGCGGTAAAGAGCATCATCGTCAGCGTGAGGATGATGCCGATCAGGCCGGGGACAACGTAGACCGCGGAACGACGTTCGGGGTTGTAATAGGGCCGGACTTCGAGCGTGGCGGCAGAATCCGGGCGTACGGTCCGGGAATCGAAGTCGATTTGCATCGCCGTCAACTGGTTGGCGACGCCGACAATTGTCGGATCGGCGCCGTCCACCAGCAAATGCGCGGCATTTCTGTTTTCGTCTATGACGCGCCGGTCGAAATCCCGCGGAATGTGAACGCCGGCCGATATACTGCCGGCGCGGAGAAGTGCCTCTATTTGCTCAGGCGTCTCGACGACATACCGAAAGTCCAGCACCTGGGTCTGGCTCAGGTCGGCGATGAACTGCCTGGACAGGTGTGTGCCGGACTGGTCGGCGACAGCCGATTTGAGATTCCGAACGTCGGTATTGATTGCATATCCGAACAGGAGAATCTGCATGATGGGTATGCCGACAATCATCGCAAACGTGAGCCTGTCCCGGCGCAGCTGACGAAGCTCTTTCGTCATGATTGCGGATAATCGCCCCAGCGCCTTCATTGCCGGGTCTCCGTCGTCTTCTGCGTCACAGCCACGAAAACGTCCTCCAGCGATGCGGGCACTGCCTCCACGCCCGCCTGCACTCCGTGGTCGGATAAGGTCTTTTGGACGAGCAACACCGGATCCGGGGTGGTCTCCGGAATCAGCACGCGCAACCTCAGGCCGAGCTGAGTCACACTCGTGACCACGGGGATCGTCTTCAGCAAGGCCTGTGTCCTGGCCGGGTTTTCCGCCACCACCTCGATGATCGCCATGCCGGTTCCCGCCTGGAGATCGGATGGCGCGCCGTCAGCAACCTTCCTGCCCTTGTCCAGTATTGCCAGCCTGTGACAACGCTCGGCCTCGTCCATGTAATGCGTCGACACGAGGATGGTCGTTCCGGTTTCCACGAGTTCGAACAGGCCGGCCCAGAAGTCCCGCCGGGACTTGGGGTCGACGGCGCTCGTCGGCTCGTCGAGAAACAGGAGCTGCGGCTTGTGCAAAACCGCGCAGGCCAGCGCGAGTTTTTGCCGCTGGCCGCCGCTCAGGGTAGCGGCAAGCTGATCTCTCTGTGCACCCAGATCGTATTTCTGCATTAGCGCATCTATTCGCGACGACTTGTCATCACCGGGATAACTGTATATGTCGGCAATGAACCGGAGGTTCTCGAGACAGGTCAAATCGCCGTACAGGGAAAACTTCTGCGTCATGTAACCGATCCGCGGATTCAGTGCCTCGCTGTCGCCGGGAACATCCAGCCCGAGCACCATTGGGGTGCCGTTCGAGGGTGTCAGGAGACCGCACAGCATCCTGATCGTCGTCGTTTTTCCGGAGCCGTTGGGGCCGAGGAAGCCGTAGATCATGGCGCGCGGGACGTCGAGGGTGAGATCATCGACGGCTCGGAGGGTTCCGAAGTCCTTGGTGAGGCCGCGGGCCCGGATTACGAGATCGGTGCTCACGGCGCCAATTCGACCTCCACGGGCACTCCGTCCGGCAGGCGCCGGCCGGGGTGGAGAATGTCGACCTTTGCGACATAGCTGAGCCGTCCGCGGTCTCTCTCGGTCAGCGCAAAGTAGGGCGTGAACGCGGCCTCGCTGGATACCCACCGGACGGTGCCGGCGAGCGCTTCACTTAATCCGTCGACATATACGCGCGCATCCATGCCGGGAGCAACATGAATGCGCAGGCGCTCGGGAATGTAAACGCGTGCGTACGGTTGTTCGCCCGACAGCAGCACGAGCATTGGCTTGCCGACGGCGGGGCGCTCCCCGGGCTCGTAAAGCCTGCTGTCGACGATCGCATCAACTGGCGCGGTCGGACTGTGACGGTCGAGATCGACCCGCAGCGCCGATAGCCTTGCCTCGATCCGGAGAACAGCCTGCTCCGCCTGCGCCAGTTCCTCGACCGTCGTGCCGCTCAGCAACTCCTGCAGACGCGCCCGCTCGAACTCGAACGTGGCTTCGGCCCTGTCGAGTTGCGCTTTTGCACGATCGAGGGCTTCCGGCGATGCGAGGTCGCGCGCGAATACCCGTTGCGCACGCTGGTACTCGGTCTTGCGAAACTCGAGGTCCTGGATTGCGCCCCGCACATTTGCGCGGCCGGCCGCGATCTGTTCCTTGCGCGGCCCGCGCACGAGTTCGTCGAGCCGCGCCCTGCTTTGCGCGAGCGAGGCCTTGGTCTCGGCGATCCTGGCGAGAATTCTCGCATTGTCCTGCTTCAGGAGCAGGTCGCCGGCGGTAACTCGCTGACCTTCGGCGACCGCAATCTCCACGATCGGCTCGAAGACTTCCGCCGTTATCTCGATCCGGTCCGACTCGAGCTGACCCACCACGTGTGCGTGGTCGCCGGAGGAATTGCAACCGAGCATTGTCACGCAGAGCGACAGGAGAAGGAGCGATCGCAGCGCAATCACTTCGCACCTCCGTCTGTCTCGGCCCTGATCGCGCCGAGAAGCAATTCGATGTGAGTCGCCAGGAGCCTGTCGCTGTCGACAGGATGGTGCCGCTGAAAGAGCGTCCTCCAGATAATCGACATCAGCACGGGGGCGATCACGAGTTGCGGAAACTCATCGAGGCTCGTCTTGCGGAATTCTCCCTCCTGCACACCACGGTCGATCAACCGCCTCAGCGCGGCCAGGCCCCCGGATATGACCTGGTCGTGGTAATACGCGGTCAGGTCCGGGTGCTTCGGCCCCTCGGCAATCAGCAGACGGACGACGATACGCGCCGGCGAATCCGGCAACTTCCGGATGAATTCCAGGAATGGTCCCCTCAGGAATTCTTCTGCCGACAGCTCCGTATCGGCGATGCTGGATTTCAGGGCGTCGATTCGCGGCACCACGACGCTGCGTATGACCGCCTTGAACAGTTCTTCCTTGGTCTTGAAATACAGGTAGAGCAGGCCCTTGCTGACCCCGGCACGCCTGGCGACGTCGTCGACGCGTGTCGCCGCGTAGCCGTGCTCGGAAAAAGCCTCCAGCGCGGCCCGGGTGATCTCTGCCGGGCGCGCTTCCTTACGGCGCCTGAATCGTGGCTCTGGCATCGGTATTCAACCGTACTGACCAACGAGTCAGTAGTATAATAGATGACTCGATGGTCAGCAAGGAGCAGATTGGGGACGGACCCCGCGGGGTCCGTCCCCCATTCATCGATCTTATTGCCGCCAGAGACGGATGTTGTCGGCGCCCGACTCGAAATCGCTGCGGAACGGGTTGATGTCGAGGCCGCCACGGCGGTTGTAGCGCGCATAGACCGTGAGTTCTGCGGGCTCACAACGGTTCTTTATGTCGACGAAGATGCGCTCGACGCAGTTCTCGTGGAAGTCCGCGTGATGGCGATAGGACACCAGGTAACGGAGCAGGGCGGCCCGGTCGAGCTGCCGTCCATGATAGCGAATCAGGATGCTGGCCGAGTCCGGCTGACCGGTGACCGGGCAGAGTGTCCGCAGAATATGCGAATGTAACGCTTCCGATACGGCATCACCCTGGATGTGCCCCAGCAATCCGGGATCGACGCCGGCGCTCGAGCATTCGACGTCCAGATCGTCGATGCAGATACCGGGCGGATCAACAATGTCTTTTGTCTCGGCAAGCGAGCAAAGTTCGACGGACACCGGGCCGGCGGCGGCCCGGCTCAGATCCGTGATAATCGTCTGTGCCACGGCATCCGGTTCCCCGTATCGCGTCATCGAGAGGGAAACGAGATACAGCTTCATCGACTTCGATTCGATGATCGTGGGGGAGTCGGCGGGCACCCGGAACTCGCCGGTTGCGACCTGCGGTTTGCCTTTGTCATTGAGCCAGGACAATTCGTAGGCATTCCAGACGTCTTCCCCCCGAAACGGCAGTTCGCTCGTGAGCCCGATCGTCCGCCGGCTGTCCGCGCGTGGAATCGAACGGAGCAGATCCGGTGAATAGGTCATCGTGTAATCGGTCTTCTCGCCCAGCAGGGACTCGCCGCGCATCCGGATTCACTCCCCAAATCCGGCTAGTGTAAACTATCGCCCCTTTTGCGCCCGGACGATTCCTTGCTTCAATTACTCACCAATGCGCGTGTGTTTGCGCCGGAAGATCTGGGCGTCTGCCACCTGATCGTCGGTGGGGGCCAGGTGCTGTCTGTCAGCCGGGACCGGGACGCACCGTCGACTCCACACGCGATCGTCATGGACATCGACGGGCGGCGGCTGATTCCGGGATTCGGCGACGGGCATGCGCATGTCACGGGCGGTGGCGGCGAGTCGGGCTTCGGCAGCCGGGTGCCGCCGGTGCCGCTCAGCCAGTTTACTGGCGCCGGCGTGACCAGCGTGGTCGGTGTGCTCGGCACCGACGACACGACACGGGATACCAGGGGATTGTTGGCCCAGACCAGGGCGCTCAGGGAAGACGGCATCGGCGCCTGGTGCCATACGGGCGGCTATCATGTGCCGCCGGTCACGCTGACCGGCAGCGTCAGGGACGACATCGTCTATCTCGAGCCGGTGATCGGTATCGGCGAGCTGGCGCTCTCCGACCATCGCTCCAGCCAGCCGACGCGTGATGAATTGCTGCGAATCGCGAGCGACGCTCACGTTGCAGGGATGATCTCCGGCAAGGCCGGCATCGTTCACCTGCACCTGGGTGACGGCGAACGCGGCCTCGAGCTGGTACGCCAGGCGCTGGCCCTGAGCGAGCTTCCGGCTCGCGTATTCAACCCGACGCATGTCAACCGCAGCAAAGCGCTGTTCGACCAGGCCCTCGAGCTCGCCCGTGGTGGCAGCACGGTCGATATCACGGCTTTCCCCGTTGCAGATGACGAAGACGCCTGGTCGGCGGAAGACGCCCTGCTCAAATATCTCGAGTCCGGCGCGCCGCCGGACAGGATGACGGTCAGCTCCGATGGCGGCGGCTGCCTGCCGGTGTTCAACGAGCAGGGGGAAGTCGAGCAGATGGACGTTGGGCGGGCGGCGAGGCTGCCGCAGACGCTGAAGAACCTGCTGGCGATGGATGCACCGCTGGAGCAGGTACTGCCCGCATTCACGTCGAATGTCGCCGACATCCTGCGGCTGCATGACCGGGGCCGCGTCAAGGCCGGATGCGCGGCTGATTTCATCGTGCTCGATGAGAATGACGGTGTTCGCGATGTGATGATCGCCGGGATCTTGCACGTCAGGGAGGGTCGTCAGCAGATTTACGGCCAGTTCGAAGGCCGGCACGGGACTGCACGATAATGAGCCCGTCGAATCACTCGAATCATGCCGGGCGCGGCTACATCATCCCGATCGGCGGCGCCGAGGAGAAGTTCCACAACCCCGAGATCTTGGACCGCTTCGTCGAGGTCTGCGGCGGCAGATCGGCCCGCATCGCGATCATTCCGACCGCGTCGGAACTCGAAGACACCGGCCGCAACTACGAGAAGCTATTTCGAAAACTCGGAATCAAGCATGCGCGCGTGCTGCCGATATGTACGCGCGAGGACTGCCACTCGCCGAAATTCATGGACTACATCGAAGGCGCCCAGGGCGTGTTCATGACCGGCGGCAACCAGCTGCGTCTGTCGACGACGCTGGGCGGCACACCGGCCGCGCAGTTGATCCGCCGCCGGAATGCCGCCGGCATGCATGTGGCCGGGACCTCCGCCGGCGCCGCTTTCATGCCCGAACACATGATTGCCGGGGGTGACGAGGGCAGCACGCCCAGCCCGGACATGGTGACCATGGCTCCCGGGCTGGGGCTGACCAACAGTTTCATCATCGACCAGCATTTTCGGCAGAGGGACAGGCTCGGCCGGCTATTGACGGCGTTGGCCTACAATCCGTTCGCAGTCGGCATCGGCCTCGACGAGGATACCGCGGCATTCATAAGACCCGGCGACTGCCTGGACGTCATCGGGAGCGGCGGCATTACGATCATAGACCCGACCAACCTGAGCTACTCGTCGATGGACCGTGCACAGCGCGGCGAACCCGTTAGTCTGATCGACGTAAAACTGCATATACTGATAGCAGGCGGCCGTTTCGAGATTGCTACGCGGGAAGCAATCGCAGAGCCAAAAGAACAATGATGGAGCACGGCTCATGAGAATCGTCAGCACCAATGTCTATGTCGGGCCCAACATCTATGCACATTTCCCCGTCATCCGACATGTGCTCGATCTCGGAGAGCTCGAAGACTGGCCGACGGGCCGTCTGGGCAATGACTTCGTCCAGCCACTGCTCGAGAGTCTCCCTGGCCTGCACGAGCACGGCTGCTCGTACAAGGAGCCGGGCGGTTTCATACGCCGGCTCAACGAGGACCGGGGCACCTGGCTCGGACATGTCATGGAGCACGTCGCGATCGAGCTGCAGAATATCGCGGGTTATCCGGTCACCTTCGGCCGCACCCGCTCGATCGATGGCCACGCCGGCCTGTATAACATGGTCTTTCAATACCACGACGACGCCGTCGGCCGGGAGGCCAGCAACCTGTCACTGGAGCTGATCCACAGCCTCCTGCCCGACACAGTGAAGCCCGAGGATGCGCCGGGTGGCGACTGGGAATTCGGGGAGGCGCGCGACAGCTATATCCGCTACGCGCAACGCCGCGCATTCGGCCCGAGCACGGCATCGCTGGTGCGTGCAGCGGAGGAACGCGGCATTCCGTGGATCCGCCTGAATCGGCAAAGCCTCGTGCAGTTCGGCCACGGCAGGTATCAGCATCGCATCCAGGCCACGACGACCGGCAACACCAGCAACATCGCGGTCGAGCTCGCCTCGGACAAGGAAGAAACCAACAGCATCCTACGCGATCTCGGCCTGCCGGTGCCCAAACAGCGACTGGTTAAGAGCTCGAGCGATGCGAAACGCATGGCGGAACGCATCGGCTTTCCCGTGGTCGTCAAGCCGCTCGCCGGCAATCACGGCCGCGGCGTGTCGATCAACCTCAACACCGGCGACGAAGTCGAGAGCGCGTTCGACAAGGCGAGAGAACATGGCCCCAACGTCATCGTGGAATCGTACCTCGAAGGTCACGATCACCGGCTGCTGGTCGTCAACGGCGAACTCGTCGCCGCGTCGAAACGGGTGCCCGGGCATGTCGTCGGCGACGGCAGGCACACGATCGAACAGCTCGTCGACATCGTCAACCGGGATCCCCGTCGAGGTGTCGGCCACGAGAAAGTACTGACGCGCCTGGAACTGGATCACCAGGCGGATCGTCTGTTGACAAAGCTCGGTTACGACCACGACACGGTTCCGAACAACGGTGAGGTCGTCTACCTGCGCAAGACCGCGAACCTGTCGACGGGCGGTACGGCGATCGATGTCACCGACACGATTCATCCCGATAACCGGGAGATGGCCGTTCGCGCAATCAAGGCGATCGGCCTCGACATCGGCGGGGTCGATTTCCTGACCAAAGATATCACCGAGTCTTTTCGCGAGACTGGCGGCGGCATCTGCGAAGTCAACGCCGGTCCCGGCTTCCGCATGCACGTCGCGCCACGCGATGGCACGCCGCGCGATGTCGCCGGCCCCGTCATCGACATGCTGTTTCCGCCCGGCACCCCGAGCCGCATCCCCATCGCCGCGGTAACCGGCACCAACGGCAAGACCACGACCTCGCGCATGCTTGCGCACGTCCTCAAAATGTGCGGATTCACCGTCGGACTGACATCGACCGATGGCGTCTATATCGACGGGCAGTTGAGTGTCCCCGGCGACATGACCGGCCCGATATCGTCGAAGATGATTCTGCGTGATCCGTCCGTCGACGCGGCCGTCATGGAAACGGCGCGGGGCGGCATGTTGCGCGGCGGGCTCGGATTTCAGGAGTGCGCTGTTGCGGCCTGTCTCAACGTCACCGCCGATCACCTCGGGCTCAAGGGCATAGACACGCTCGAGCAATTGGCCGAGATCAAGCGCGTGCCGATAGAGATCGCGACAGGCGCGGCCGTGCTCAACGCCGACGATCCACTTTGTCTGCAGATGGCGGACTATACCGACGCAATAACACTCTGCTATGTGACCATGAATCCCGGGCACCCGCTGGTCAAACAGCATATTCGCGCCGGTGGTCAGGCTTTCGTGCTCGAGGAAGGCATGAACGGCCACATGATCACGATCTACGACAACGAGAGTCATATCCCGCTCCTGTGGACACATCTGATCCCCGCGACTATCGAAGGGCGGGCAATCCACAATGTGCAGAACGCGATGTTCACCGCGGCGCTTGCCTACAATCTGGGAATAGGACTGGAGGACATCCGCCACGGCCTGCGCACCTTCGATGCAACCTTCTTCCAGACGCCCGGCCGCATGAACATCTACGACGAGCATCCCTTCAAGGTCATCCTCGATTACGCACACAATCCGGCGGCCGTGCGTGCGATGTGCGACCTGGTCGATCGCTTCGAACCCGACGGGAAGCGGATCGTGGTGATATCGGCACCCGGTGACCGTCGCGACGAAGACATCCGCGAGATCGCCGAGATTGCCGCCGGACACTTCGATCTGTTCATCTGCCGCTGCGACGATAACCGGCGGGGCCGCGCTCCCGACGAAGTCGCGCTAATGATCAGGAACAGGCTGCTCGAAGAAGGCGTATCGGCCGAGGCGATAGAAGTCGTACCGGACGAGCAGGAGGCGACGACGAGGGCGCTGGAGGCTGCGGAACCGGGCGACCTGATCCTTGTACTGGCCGACGCCATTAAGCGTACCTGGAAGCAGATCATCTACTTCAACTCCGGTGCCAGGGTCGAGGACGTGCCCAAGCGCTCGTCGGTGAACATCGGGCTGCCGGATGTCGAGGACTTCAGTTTCCGTGACGACCTCGAGATCATCAGCGACGAACGCGGCGTGAGGATCGCCAGGGAAGCCGGCGATTAATTGTTGATCTCTGCCAATGGAGTACATTGACGCGCGCCGGCTGACAGGACCGAGCCTGCTTTGGAACAGGCCGGGCTCGATCCTCGACGTGCGCTGCAACGACGAGGAAGCAGCAAAACTGATCCCTTTCTGGGAGAAAAACATCCGCTGCATGCTGAAGGCCATCGGCTGGGAAGGGGAGTCCACCCGCGTATGGCGACTGTCCGAAGGAGTCAGCCTGGCATTCTCGGCGCCGCTCGACGCGCTCTATGCGGCTTCGGCAATCAACGAATGGGCTTGGGCCTGTTGTGACCACGAGTTCAACAGGGCGGATGCCCCCGACTTCGATGACACCGTCGAGGAGATTTGCGCCGGGATTGCAGAAGAGGCGAATCCCGAGCTGATGGCGCTCGAGAGATCCGCCGGCGAGTACGGTGTTTCCTTCCTGAGTGACGACGATGAAGTGTCGGTCGGCCTGGCCGGCGGCTCGATGACCTGGCCGGTGCGCCAAATCCCGAACCCCGACGACATTTCATGGGAACTACTGCACGACATACCGGTTGGCCTGATTACGGGCACCAACGGCAAGACGACCACGGTACGACTGGCTACACATATCGCCCGCGCGGCCGGCAGGAACGTCGGTTTGAGTTCGACCGACTGGATCGCGGTCAACGACCGGATCATCGACCGTGGCGACTGGTCGGGACCGGGCGGTGCAAGAAACGTCTTGCGCCAGCGCGATGTCGATCTGGCCATTCTCGAAACTGCGCGTGGCGGATTGCTGCGGCGGGGGCTCGGTGTCACGAAAGCCGATGCCGCGCTGATCACCAACGTCGCGGAAGACCATCTCGGCGACTTCGGCTCGCAGACGCTACAGGAACTCCTCGACGTCAAGTGGATCGTCAGCCGGGCGGTCGAGGAAGCCGGATCACTGATTCTGAATGCCGACGACGAATTGCTTGCCGGCAAGGCGGCCGATTTCAAGGGAAAGATCGTGTGGTTCAGCCTCGATGTGGACAACCCGGTCATAAGGAAACACCTCGCCGAAGGTGGCCTGGCGTTCGTCCTGAATGGCAGCGAACTGTTAAGACTCGAAGGCGCCGAAAGCGAGTCAATCTGCCAGGCTGCCGACATCCCGATCACTCTGGATGGCGCAGCAGGTCATAACATTACCAATTCGTTGGCTGCGGGCGGCCTGACTTACTGCCTCGGCATTCCTGTGCCTGAGATCCGGGAAGGACTAATGTCCATGTCGCAGTATGAAAATCCCGGGCGTTGCAACGTCTTTGCGATTTCGGATTTCAAGGTACTCGTTGATTTCGCGCACAACCCGCATGCGATGGACGCGCTGTTCGACATGGCGCGCGCGCTGCCCGCGAAACGAAGGCTGCTCGCTTTCGCGCAGGCGGGTGACCGGACCGATTCACAGATTCGCGAACTGGCACAAAGCGCATGGTCCATCGGACTCGACGCCGTGATCGTCTCGGAACTCGAGGCCTATGCTCGCGGCAGATCGCAGGGCGAGGTGTTCGGCATCATTCACGACGAGCTGATCAACTGCGGCGCACGCGAAGAACAGATACGGCACTTCATCGAAGAAACCGAATCCCTCGACGCCGCCCTCGACTGGGCGCAACACGGTGACCTGATCATCATGCTGGCGCTGAGTCAGCGTGACGAAATACAGGAGAAGCTCGAGTCGCTTCAGTTCAGTCCGCGGCGTTCGAGTAATGGCTCGATTTCGGGCGGCCGGCCACGGAAATTTCGATAGAGCTCCATTCCGGGGCGAGTGGCGCCTTTGCTCAGGATGTGTTCGCGGTAGCGGGCCGCGGTATCGGTATCGAGCAGGCTGGTTTCCTTGAAGGCCTGAAACGCGTCGGCATCGAGCACTTCGGACCAGAGGTAGCTGTAGTACCCCGCCGAGTAGCCGCCGGCGAAGACGTGGGCGAAGTAAGTGCTGCGATAGCGCGGGATGATTTCCTCGATCAGACCAATCTTTGCCATTACCTCGTTCTCGAAGTTCCTCGGTTCCGGTGCCTCGACAAAGTTTGATGTGTGATAGGCCATGTCGAGGTAGCTGGCCGCCATGTACTCCACGGTCGCGAAGCCCTGATTGAACTTTCTCGAAGCGGTGATCTTTTCGATGATATCCTCGGGAATGCTCTCGCCGGTCTGGTAGTGGCGCGCGAAAGTACGGAGGATTTCGGGCTCGCTCATCCAGTTTTCCATGACCTGTGATGGGAATTCCACGAAGTCGCGGGGCACGCTCGTGCCGGACAGAGACTCGTAGGTCACGTCGGAGAGCATGCCGTGAAGCGCATGCCCGAATTCATGGAACAGCGTGCTCGCCTCGCTGAGGCTCAGGAGAGACGGCGCCTCTTCGGTCGGCGCCGGAAAATTGAAGTTGTTGGTGACTATCGGCGTGACTTTGCCGCCGAGCTTCGATTGCTGGCGCAAGGCGTTCATCCACGCGCCGCCCCGTTTGCTC
>JBHIDG010000040.1:0-13791 GCA_046760025.1 Woeseia sp.
TGCTGTCCGCGCCGGCCATCAGCATGACGATTCGATCGAGGCCGAAGGCGATGCCGCCATGCGGCGGACAACCGTAATCCAGTGCATCGAGCAGGAAACCGAATTTTTCGTCCGCTTCCTCTCGGTTGATGTCCAGAAGCTCGAATACGGCAGACTGCATCCCCCTGCTGTGGATCCGGACCGAGCCTCCACCAATTTCGGAACCGTTGAGCACCATGTCGTACGCGCGTGACAGCACGGCCGCCGGGCCCGCCTTCAGTTCTTCAGGATCATCGGTTGCGGGAGACGTAAACGGATGGTGCAGTGAAACCCAACGCCCGGTCTGATGATCTTTCTCGAACATCGGGAACTCGACAATCCATAATGGCTGCCAGCCGCCGGAAACCATTCCACGATCCTCGCCCAGCTGTAATATCAACGCGCCGAGCGCATCGTTCACGACGTGTGCCTTGTCGGCTCCGAAGAAAACCAGGTCGCCGTCCTGTGCGCCTGTACGTGCCATGATTCCCGCCACGACATCGTCCGGCAGGAACTTGAGAATCGGCGACTGCAGACCTTCCCTGCCCTTGTCCGCATCTTTCACCTTGATGTATGCCAGACCCCTGGCACCGTGGCAGCCGACGAAATGCGTATAGTCGTCGATTTCCTTTCGGCTGAGTTTGCCGCCGCCGGGCAGGCGCAATGCGGCAATACGGCCGTCCGGGTCACCGGCCGGGTCCGCGAAAACCTTGAATTCAACAGACCCCATCAGGTCGGCCACTTCGACCAGCTCGAGCGGATTCCTGAGGTCGGGCTTGTCGGAGCCGAATCGCTCGAGCGCCTCGGCGTAAGTCATCCGGGGAAACGGCGACGGCAGATCAACGTCCAGTGCCTGCCTGAACACGGCCCGGACGAGCTCCTCCATCATGCCGGTGACGTCATCCTCCACGACGAAACTCATCTCGACGTCGAGCTGGGTGAATTCGGGCTGACGGTCCGCACGCAAATCTTCGTCACGAAAGCAACGAACGATCTGATAATAGCGGTCGATGCCGGCCATCATCAGCAATTGCTTGAAGATCTGCGGCGACTGCGGCAGCGCGAAAAATTTGCCTGCGTGAGTGCGGCTCGGAACGATATAATCGCGCGCACCCTCGGGTGTCGCCCGGGTCAGCATAGGCGTTTCGACGTCGATGAAGCCGTTGTCATCGAGGAAATCGCGGATTGCGCGCGTGACGCGATGCCGCAGTTTCAGGTTTTGCAGCATCGGCTCGCGACGCAGGTCGAGGTAACGATATTTCAGGCGCAGCTCTTCGTTCGCGTGCTCGTCATGATGAAACGGCGGCGTCCTGGAAACATTCAGCGTTGTCAGCTCCCGGGCAAGGAGCTCGACCTTTCCGGTGGCCATGTTCGGGTTGACGGTCCCCTTCGGCCGCGGTCTGACCTTTCCCCTGACGGCAAGGACGTATTCGCCCCGAATCCGCTCGGCCTCGGCGAAAATATCCGGCGAATCCGGATCGAAGACGACCTGCAGCAGACCGTCGCGGTCCCTCAGGTCGACGAAGATCACACCGCCGTGGTCGCGTCGTCGATGCACCCAACCCGTAACGGCGATTTCCTCGCCGATCAGGCTTTCGTCAACTTGTCCGCAATAGTGGCTGCGCATGATGCGATCCGGGCAAAAAAGTGGCGGAATGGTATCAGTCCCCGCTTTCCTCCGGTAGCTTCAGTGGCAACTCTTCGATCTGGTCCTCGCGCCAGGTCGGAACGACGACGCCCAGCGAGACAATCATTTTGAACGCATCATCGATCTCCATGTCGAGGTCGATAATGTCTTTCTTCGGCACGATAATAATGTAACCCGAGGTCGGATTTGGTGTTGTCGGAACGAAAGTGCAGACTACCGGCTCTCCGGTTCGCCCTTGCACCTCGCCGAGATCCGTAGCTGTCTGAAACGCCAGACTGTAGATGCCTTTGCGTGGATATTCTATGAGCAACACTTTCTTGAACGACTGGCTCGAATCCGAGAAGACGACTTCGGTAAATTTCTTGGCAGCCGAATAGACCGACCGCACGACAGGAATCCGTTCCAGCAGGGACTCCCAGAAACTGACCATACTGCGGCCGACAAAGTTTGCCACGAGCAAGCCGGTGATCAGCACGACCAGCAGGGTCAGAATTATTCCGAGCCCCGGGATCGCAAAGCCGAGCCACGTTTCTGGCAGGTACTCTTTCGGGACGAATCGCAGGCTCCTGTCCATGACGCCGATCAGGACTCTCAGAATGAAAATCGTGACACCAAGCGGAATCCAGACGAGAAGTCCTGCAACGAGGTAGCGGCGGAGTTGTTTCATCAAGCGGAGTCTACCTTGCCGCCCGGGGACTTGTCGGAGGAATTTTCGGACTTCGCCGGCTTGCCGGCCTTGTCGCCACTCGGCGAGTCGTCTTTCTTGTCGTCTTTCGGCGGCTCGGCGTCCTTCTTCAGGATATTGCGCTGGTTATCTTGCTTGAAATCCGTCTCGTACCAGCCGTCCCCTTTCAGGCGGAAGCGGGGCGCAGAAATAAGGCGCTTCAGCCCGGCCTGGCCGCATGACGGACAATAGACGAGCGGCTCCTCGCTCATCTTCTGCAGCGCATCGAGCGTGTGATTGCAGTTCTTGCAAGCGTACTCGTAGATCGGCATACATCGCCTCCTGCGTCGATTCCATGCCTGGCAATCAGGCCGCGTTCAGAAACTCCAGTTCGTCTGCCTTGACATCCACCGCGATGACATCGCCGGGCCTGAACTTGCCTTGCAGGATCTCCTGGGCCAGCGGGTTTTCGACCTGCTGCTGGACTGCGCGTCTTAGCGGCCGGGCGCCGTAAACCGGATCGAAGCCTGCCTCCGCAAGTTTATCTCTGGCAGCATCCGACAAACGGATCTGCATCTCACGGTCGGCAAGTCGTTCATGCAGGTAGCCGAGCTGAATATCGACGATGCGCCGGATATGATCCCGACTGAGTGGATGGAACACCACTACATCGTCGATTCGGTTGATGAACTCAGGCCGGAAATGTGTGGATACGATCTCCATGACCGATGATTTCATTGTCTCGTAATTTTCCTCGCCCGCGAGTTCCTGAATCATCTGGGACCCGAGGTTCGACGTCATGACGATCACGACGTTGCGAAAATCCACGGTGCGGCCCTGACCGTCGGTCAGCCGGCCGTCGTCGAGTATTTGCAGCAATACATTGAACACATCGGGGTGCGCTTTCTCGACCTCGTCGAGAAGAATGACCGAATACGGGCGGCGGCGAACCGCCTCGGTCAGGTAGCCGCCTTCCTCATAGCCGACATAGCCGGGCGGCGCGCCGATCATGCGGGCGACCGAATGCTTTTCCATGTATTCCGACATGTCGAGCCGGACCATCGCATCGTCGGTATCGAACAGGAAATGGGCGAGCGCCTTGGTCAATTCGGTTTTTCCGACGCCGGTCGGGCCCAAAAAGAGGAACGAACCGACGGGTCTCATCGGATCGGACAGGCCCGCGCGGGACCGGCGGATAGCGTTCGCAACGACCGTGATCGCCTCGTCCTGACCGACGACCCGCTCGGAGATCTTGGACTCCATCTTCAGGAGCTTTTCCTTCTCGCCTTCGAGCATTTTGGAAACCGGGATGCCGGTCCATTTCGATACTATCTCGGCGACTTCTTCCTCGGTGACGTTATTGCGCACCAGGGTCGTTTCCTTTTGTTCCGCCCTGAGCGCGTCCTCGAGCCGTTTTTCCAACTCGGGAATCCTGCCGTATTGAAGTTCCGACATCCGGGTCAGATCGTTTGCGCGGTGTGCCGTCTCCAGCTCCAGCCGCGCACGTTCGAGCTCTTCCTTTAAATGGGTCGTGCCCTGCATTGCTGCTTTTTCCGACTTCCAGACTTCCTCAAGATCCGCGAACTCCTTCTCCAGGTCGCCCAGTTGCTCCTCGAGGTCGGTGAGACGCTTGCGTGAAGCATCATCGGATTCTTTCTTGAGCGCTTCTCGCTCGATCTTGAGCTGAATGACCCGCCGCTCGAGCTTGTCCATTTCCTCGGGCTTCGAGTCTATTTCGATGCGAATGCGCGACGCGGCTTCGTCGACTAAGTCGATCGCCTTGTCCGGCAGTTGTCGATCACTGATGTAGCGATGCGACAGGGTCGCGGCGGCGACGATCGCCGGGTCCGTAATCTCCACGCCGTGATGGACTTCATAGCGCTCTTTAAGACCGCGCAAAATCGCGATCGTGTCCTCGACTGTGGGTTCATCGATCAGTACTTTCTGGAATCGGCGCTCGAGCGCCGCATCTTTCTCGAGTTGCTTTCGATATTCGTCCAGCGTCGTTGCGCCGACGCAATGCAACTCGCCCCTCGCCAATGCCGGCTTCAGCATGTTGCCCGCGTCCATGGAGCCCTCGGCCTTGCCGGCACCGACCATCGTGTGCAATTCATCGACGAACAGAATGATCTGCCCCTCCTGTTTGGCGAGATCATTGAGTACGGCTTTGAGTCTTTCCTCGAATTCGCCCCGGAACTTGGCGCCGGCAATCAGTGCGCCCATGTCGAGCGACAGGATGCGCTTTCCCCGCAATCCCTCGGGGATTTCATTGTTGACGATCCGCTGTGCCAGACCCTCGACGATGGCCGTCTTTCCGACGCCGGGTTCGCCGATCAGGACGGGATTGTTCTTGGTCCGGCGCTGCAATATCTGGATCGTCCGGCGGATCTCGTCGTCGCGACCGATGATCGGGTCGAGCTTGCCCTGCTCGGCGCGCTCGGTCAGGTCGATCGTGTATTTCTCGAGTGCCTGGCGCGTATCTTCGGCGTTCGGGTCAGTCACCTGCTGGCCGCCGCGCAGCTCGTCGATCGCTTTCTCGATGGCGCCACGAACCGCGCCTGCCTGCTCGAGTATCTTGAGCAGCGGTGACCTGTTATCCATCGCGGCAAGCGCGAAGAGCTCGCTCGATATGTACTGGTCGGCGCGCTCCTGGGCCAGCTTGTCCGTCAGGTTCAGGAGCTTGCCGAGGTCATTTCCGATGTGTACATCGCCGCCCGTGCCCTCGACCCGTGGCAGCCGGTCCAATGCGTCTCCAAGCTGGGAACGCAGAAGATTGACATTGACGCCCGCTTTCGTCAGCAGCCCCCGAACCGACCCGCCCTGCTGGTCCAGCAACGCCACCATCAAATGCACCGGCTCGATGAACTGGTTATCCAGGCCGACCGCGAGCGACTGCGCCTCGGCCAGCGCCATTTGGAACTTGCTTGTCAATTTGTCCATTCGCATAGCATTACCCGGTCAGACGGTGAAGCTCTGCAATAAATTGAGCCAGAACGGTGCAATTCAAGCAAATTGTGCATAGTCAGCGTGTTGTCAGCCCGCGTTGCGCCGAAAAACGAACGTCGCCATCCTGCCGCAGCGCCCATCGCGCCGAAAGGAGAAAAAGCGCTGGGGCTCTGCGTGCGTACAGCACCCGCAACCGAAGACCCGCCTGACCCCGCAGCTGTCGAGGCGTAGCGTCGCCAGGCCGTACAGGTCGGCCTGCCAGCGGCCCATGTCACTTTCCGAGAAATACTGGGCCGCCGAGCCCGACTCGCGCACGAACTGCTCGCGTACCTCGGCGCCGACTTCGAAGGCGGGCTTGGAGATCGCCGGCCCGAACCAGGCGAGAATGCGCGCAGGTCGTGCCCTGAACGCAGAGACAGTCGTCTCGAGGATACCGGCACTCAGGCCTCGCCAGCCGGCATGCGCCGCCGCAACTTCGCTACCGTCCTCACTGGCCAGCACGACCGGCAGGCAATCAACGGTGAGTACGGCGCAGACGACGCCGGCGTCGGTCGTGACGATGGCGTCAGCCTCGGGTTCGGCCGGCCCGGAATTTGCGCGCACGGCCTGCGTGCCGTGTACCTGTCTCAGCCAGTTGGGTTCCCGCGGCAACTCACAGCCCGAGCGGAATCGCCGCCGGTTTTCGACAACCGAGGCGGGATCGTCGCCGACGTGTGCTGCGAGATTCAGAGAAGCGAATGCACCGCTGCTGACGCCCCCGGTTCTGAGCGTCGTGCCGGCGACGATATTTTCCGGTGCAGGCCAGTCTGCGGCAATCCACGATGCGCTCATCAGGACTCCCCGCGATCTGCATGTTGGCGCAGCACATTCAGAAGGTTCTCGAAATCCGCAGGTGGCAGCGCATCAAACGCTACACGTTCACGAGTCTCGGGGTGCTCGAATTCCAGTCTCGCGGCGTGCAACGCCTGCCGGCGGAAATGCCGGAGTGTATTGCGGAGTATATCGTCGCAACCGGGCGGAACCGCCGGACGGCCGCCGTAGACCTGGTCGCCGACGATCGGGTGCCGCCGGTACGCGAAGTGGACACGGATCTGGTGCGTTCTCCCGGACTCGAGTTCGACACTTATATATGTGTGTGCCGCGAATCGCTCGAGTACGCGGTAGACGGTGACGGCCGGCTTGCCGCGATCGTGCACGCTCATGCGGAGCCGATCGACCGGATGGCGTCCAATCGGCGCGTCGATGGTTCCCCCCCCGGTCAACACGCCGTTGCAGACCGCGACGTAATGTCTCGCTATTTTCCGGGCCGCGAGCATGCGAACGAGCGCCGTATGCGCGCGCAGTGTCTTGGCGATCAGGAGCAGACCGCTGGTGTCCTTGTCGAGCCGGTGGATGATTCCCGCGCGTGGCAGCTCCGCCAATCCCGGCACCCTGTGCAACAGCCCGTTCATGAGCGTTCCGCTCGGGTTGCCGGCACCGGGGTGCACGACGAGCCCGGCCGGTTTGTTCACAACCATCAACTCCGGGTCCTCGTACCGGAGGTCGAGCTCCATGGCCTCGGGCTCGCTTACCACGCCAGGCTCGTCCGCCGGCCGTATCGAAACAGTCTCGCCACCGGACACGAGGTCCCTGGGCCTCTTCGTGCCCCCGTCGGCCGTGATGAAGCCCTGCAGAATCCAGCTCTTCAGCCGGCTGCGCGAATACTCTGGAAACATTCTGGCCAGCGCCTGGTCAAATCGTTGACCTGCAAGATCCTGAGGTATCGTCTTTGTCTGGGTTTCTTCCGCCATCGGATCGCAGCCGTTTTCTGGCAACTCGGCAGTTTACGGTATACTCGCCGGCTTGGCCGAGTCAGTGGCCCGAGCGATTTCCTGGATAATAAATGAGCACGCGTTTCATTCTCACAGCACTTGTCGTCGGCGGCTTGGTGGCAGGCTGTGCCGGGGACCCCGAGGAATACGATTTCGCCGCCGACATCCGGGAAGTGTACGAAACGGCCGTGCAAGCGAGAGACCATCAGAATTATCGCAAGGCGATCGGCATCTACGAGGCATTGCAGGCTCGTTTTCCGTTCAGCGATTTCGCCAAGCAGATTCAGCTCGAACTCCTGTATTGCTATTACAAGGTCAACCGACAGGACGAAGCAATCAGCGCGGCCGATCAGTTCATCCGGGAAAACCCGACTCATCCGAAAGTCGATTACGCGCTTTACATAAAGGGGCTCGTCTATTTCGAGCGAGACCCGAACTTTCTGGAACGGTGGTTTCGAAGAGACCTCGAGGGACGGCCCCCCCGTGACGGGGAACGGGCTTTTTCACTTTTCAGGCGGCTGGTCGAACGCTATCCCGCGAGCCCGTATGCCGGAGACGCCGAGCAGCGCATGATCTACCTGAAGAATCGCCTTGCCGCTTATGAAAACACCGTTGCGCGCTTCTACCTCGAACGCGGCGCATACGTGGCGGCTCTAAATCGTGCCAAGGGCGCCATTGAACAATACAACGGTGCCGACAGCGGCAGAGAGTCCCTGGTCATCATGGCGGAAGCATATGAGGGACTGGGCATGATGGACCTCGCTGCAGACACCCGACGGGTGCTGCGGTCTAATTACCCTAACGAGAGCTAGCGGCGCGCGGCTTACCGACTTGTCGCCGGTCACGTCGGGCGCGCGCCTCGACATCGCGACTGGATTCCGCCTGACTATTCCGGGAACTGATAACCCGAGGTAATCGGGTACCGCCAGTCGCGACCGAACGCGCGGCCGCTGATGCGGATACCGGGGGGCGCCTGCCGGCGCTTGTATTCGTTTCGTTTTACGAGTTCGAGGACCCGCACGACAACAGCGCGATCGAAGCCACGCTCCGTTATTTCGGCGACCGACAGATCCTTCTCGATAAATGCCTCCAGGATAGGATCGAGAACGTCGTATTCGGGCAGGGTATCGCTGTCTTTCTGGTTCGCCCGCAGCTCTGCGGACGGCGGTTTCGTCACGACACGCGCCGGAATGACCCGGCTGATCGAGTTGCGGTATTCGGCCAGTCGATAAACGAGCGACTTGCTGCAGTCCTTGATCGGTGCGAAGCCGCCGGCCATGTCACCGTACAGCGTCGCGTAGCCCACAGCCATCTCGCTCTTGTTGCCCGTCGTCAACAACATGCGGCCGGTCTTGTTGGATATCGCCATCAGCAACATTCCGCGGCACCTGGCCTGAATATTCTCTTCCGTCGCGTCCTCTGCACGGCCTTCGAAGATATTTTGCAACTGCGTGACCGTCGCCTCGTACATTGGTTCGATGGGAATTACATCGTACTGCACGCCGAGTCCGGCTGCCTCGGCTGCCGCATCCTCCTGACTCATCGTCGACGTGTAACGAAAAGGCATCATGACGGTACGGACGCGGTCCGCGCCCAGGGCGTCGCAGGCAATCACGAGAAGCAGTGCCGAGTCGACGCCGCCGGACAACCCCAGAATTACGCCCGGGAATCCGTTTTTTTCGACATAGTCCCGAGTCCCGAGCACAAGCGCCTCATACACACTCTGTTCCCTCGCCAAGAACGGCGCGACAGCGCCGGGCTCGGGATATACGCCAGATGCTGTAGCGTTCATCACCACGCTATGCAGCCCTTCCCGGAACGGTTCTGCCCGAACCGAGACCTCACCCGTCGAATCCATGACGAATGACCCACCGTCGAAGACCAGTTCATCCTGACCGCCGACCGTATTCACATAGACGACCGGCAGACGCGTTTCCGCGACGCGGTCGCGTACGACCAGCTCGCGTTTCGATTGACTGTCGAGTTCGTAGGGTGATCCGTTGATGGCGATGATGAACTCCGCGCCGGCCGCCTTGGCCAGTGCTGCGGGGTCCGACCGCCAAACATCCTCGCAGATGTTCAGGCCGATGCGAACGCCGTTCAGCGAAAAAACGGCGGCCTCCCTGCCGGCGGTGAAGTACCGCTCTTCATCAAACACGCGGTAATTCGGCAACAGACGTTTTCGGTAGCGCGCTAGAATCTCACCCTCGCGAAAAACCGCACATGCGTTATAGATGCCGTCGCTGGAATACTCCGGGAAGCCCGTCAGAATCGCGATTCCCCGACTCGACTTGCAGATTTGATCAAGCGCTTCGCCGATCCTGCGTCGCAGCCCCGAATGAAACAGCAGATCCTCCGGCGGATATCCGCATAGGGCGAGCTCGGGAAAGACGACCAGATCCGCCTGTAGCTCATCACGTGCACGCATTGCCTGATCCAGGATTTTTTTCGTATTGCCGGCGACATCGCCGACGCAAAGATTGACCTGGGACAGCGCGATGTTGACGGTGTTGTTCATGGCGTTCAAGCACCTGTCAGCCGCCCAGTACCTCCATGATTGTACTGCCAAGCTCGGCTGGCGAGCGGACCGTGGTGGCTCCTGCCGCATCCAGCGCCTTGAACTTGTCGTCCGCGGTCCCTTTGCCTCGCGCGATAATCGCTCCCGCGTGACCCATCCGCTTGCCGGGTGGGGCGGTCACGCCGGCGATATAGGCGACGACAGGCTTGCTGAAATTCGACTTCATGTATTCGGCGGCGGCTTCCTCATCGGTGCCACCGATTTCGCCGACCATGATTACGCCTTCCGTGTCGGGGTCCGCCTGAAAAAGCGCCAGGCAATCGATAAAATCCATTCCGCGCACGGGATCACCCCCGATGCCGATACAGGTGCTCTGCCCGAGGCCGTTTTGGGTCGTCTGATAGACCGCTTCATAGGTCAGCGTGCCGGATCGGGATACCACGCCGACCTTACCCTTCTTGTGGATGAAACCGGGCATGATGCCGATCTTGCATTCATCCGGCGTGATGATTCCCGGGCAGTTCGGCCCGATCAGGCGGGCATCGCTCGCTTTCAGATACGACTTCACCCTGACCATGTCGAGAACCGGGATGCCCTCCGTGATGCAGACGATCAGCCGGACTCCGGCTTCGGCGGCCTCGATGATCGCGCCCGCCGCAGACGGCGCCGGTGCATAGATCATGCTGACATCGGCACCGGTTTCACCGACCGCTTCGGCCATGGAATTGAAAACCGGTACACCGAGGACTTGCTGTCCGCCGCGTCCCGGAGTAACGCCGGCTACGACCCTGGTGCCGTATTCAAGGCACTGTTGTGTATGAAACGAGCCTTGATTGCCGGTGATGCCCTGGCAGATGACCTTGGTATTCTGATCGACGAGGATGCTCATGGCGCTCGATTCCTCACCCCGCTGCGGCAACGGCTTTCCGTGCCGCATCCGTGAGGTCATCAGCCGCGATGATGTCCAGGCCGCTCGCTGCCAGGAGCTGGCGGCCCCTCATGACGTTGGTTCCTTCGAGCCGAACCACGACCGGAATGCTGACGCCGACTTCTCTGACAGCACTGATGATGCCTTCCGCGATCAGGTCACAGCGTACGATTCCGCCGAAGATGTTGATCAGGATTGCCGAGACATTGTCGTTGGACAATATGAGTTTGAATGCCTCGGCCACACGCTCGCTCGTGGCGCCACCACCGACATCCAGGAAATTTGCCGGTTCGCCGCCATGCAACTTGATCAGGTCCATCGTTGCCATTGCAAGACCGGCGCCGTTGACCATGCAGGCAATATCCCCGTCCAGGGACACGTAATTGAGATCGTGTTCGGCGGCGTCGCGCTCCATCGCATCCTCCTGTGACACATCACGCAATTCGCGAGGCGCTCCTGTCTGAACAGCGCGTTGTCTTCGATTTTGATCTTGGCATCGAGGGCTACTACCTCACCGCCTTTGGTGACAATCAGCGGATTGACCTCGACCAGGCTTGCGTCGCATTCGACGAACAGCCTGTACAGGTTGCCGATCAACGCGCCAAGCTGCTTGCTTTGATGGTCGTCGAGTCCCAACCCTGCCGACAGCTCGGCGGTCTGAGACGCCTGAACACCGGAATCAGGATCGATGGCGACGCTGAGGATCTTTTCCGGTGAATCGGCCGCCACCTGTTCGATGTCCATCCCGCCCGCCGCGGAAGCGATGAAAGAGACCCGGCCCTGCTCACGATCGACCAGCATGCTGAGATAGAGCTCGCGTGCAATATCCGACCCTTCCTCGACGTAAACGACATTGACGGGCAATCCCTGCGGTCCCGACTGATAAGTGACGAGTCGGCGTCCAAGCATGTCTTCCGCGTGCTGCCCGACGTCCTCGACCGACCGGGCCAGCTTCACGCCGCCGGCTTTGCCCCGCCCGCCAGCATGCACCTGCGCTTTGACGACCCGGAGATCGCCGCCGAGCTTGCTGGCCGCCGCCTCCGCTTCGGCGCGCGACGTCGCCGGATATCCCTTCGGCACCGGCACGCCGTACTCGGCAAACAATTCCTTCGACTGATATTCGTGGAGGTTCATTCTTATCGTTCGTATGCCACCGGTGAAGGGACAAAAAGCCGGCGTATTTTGTCGCAAAGCTCCGAGAGACGCAAAAGACATCCTGACACTGATTCCACTACAATCGGCAGGTTGACCCAGACGGGCGCGCAGCGATTTTCATGGAACAGGCAGTTACCGCAAATGAAGCAGCACCCGCGGGCGTAGCACTTGAGCAGCGCCCGGCCGAAGAACCGGACCTGACCTGGCGAATACTCGGCACGCTCAATGTCTTTCGCCTCCTGCTCGCTGTCGTGTTGCTCGGGCTGTTCTTTGCCAGCGGCGACCCGCGATTCTTCGGTGACCGTTACCCAGCGCTTTTCTCGGCGACGGCGGCCGGTTATCTGGTCTTTTCGGTCGTCTCGGGGCTGGCGATACGCCAGCGCTGGGTGTCCGCGGGGTTGCAGGCACTGGCTCAGATAACGGTCGATATTGCTGCGATCGTGATACTGATGCATGCAAGCGGCGGCATTACGAGCGGCCTTGGCGGACTGCTGGTGGTCTTCCTGGGTGCGGGCAGCCTGGTCCTTCCCTTGCAGGCGCCGGCGATATTCGCCGCGCTCGCGGCAATAGCGGTGCTCGGCGAGCAATTCTTCTCACAGCTTGGCGGCGTCAGCGACGCCGGTAACTACCCTGCTGCGGGCGTTCTCGGCGCGATCATTCTGGCGATATCGATGGCGGTACGGCCGCTTGCCCGCCGGATCCGGATCTCAGAGGCCCTCGCCCGGCAACGTGGCGTCGATCTCGCCAATCTCGCCGAGCTCAATGAGTACATCGTTCAGCATCTGCGTGAAAGCATCGTGGTCGTCGACAGCGATAACCGGATCCGGCTGATCAACGGCTCGGCGGCCCAGCTCCTCGACGCGCCAGAGCAGTGTCACGGACTATCTCTCGGTGAGGCTTCAATGGAACTTGCCGATTACATTTCCAGTTGGCGGAGCGACCTCGGCCAGAAATCGCATATCGAGTTTACACTCATCGAAGCAGACAACAGCGCAAGAGTAACTGCGCATCTGGCGCCGCTGGGCAAGAGTGACGGTCGATCGGGGCCCATCCTGATTTTCCTGGAAGACTCGAGCATCATGAACGCGCGTGTACAGCAGTCGAAACTCGCGTCACTAGGCCGTCTGAGTGCGAGTATCGCCCATGAAATCCGCAATCCCGTCGGTGCGATGAGCCACGCCGGGCAGCTGCTGGCCGAATCCGAAGGGCTCAAAGACGACGAGAAGCGATTGACAGAGATCATTCAGACCCATTCCGAACGGGTCAGCCACATCATCGATAACGTGTTGCAGCTTTCGCGGCGCGACTCCGGCCGCCCGGAGCGGTTTTTGTTAAATCCCTGGCTCAAGGAATTCGCACAGGAATTCACGCGGACGCTGGAACTTCAGGAAGGCGAGCTTTCCACCGCGGTTGTCGCGGACGATCTCGAGGTGAGGATGGATCCGAGCCACCTGCGCCAGATCCTCTGGAATCTCTGCGATAACGCCGTCAAATACGCCAGCGAAACGGGCGGCATCCTCGTCGAGCTGCGTGCCGACCGGATGCAGCGCACCGGCAGACCCTATCTCGAAGTTCTTGACAAGGGTCACGGCGTCGACCCCACAACGGTCGATAAGATCTTCGAGCCGTTTTATACCGACCGATCAGGCGGTACCGGGCTCGGCCTCTACATATCGCGCGAGTTGTGCGAATTGAACCGGGCGACGCTCATGTATCAGTGCCGGGATCAGGGAGGCAGCATTTTCAGGATCGTGTTTGCCGATCCCAAACGATGGGAATCACTGGATAGCTCATGAGCAAACCATCAGTGAGCAGACCTCTTGCACTCGTAATCGATGATGAGCCGGACATCTGTGAACTTCTGAATCTCACGCTCGGCCGCATGGATATCAACACCGAGACGGCCACCGACGTCAAGACTGCCAAGGAGAAATTTGCAGAACACGAGTTTGACCTGTGCCTGACGGATATGCGCTTGCCTGATGGCGACGGGCTCGAGCTCGTCGAATGGATGCAGACCAACGCAACGGGCGTACCGGTTGCGGTCATCACGGCACACGGCAACGTCGAAACCGCGGTGCAGGCGCTGAAGCTCGGCGCTTT
>JBHIDG010000041.1:0-13783 GCA_046760025.1 Woeseia sp.
GGGTACCGGCGAACTCCCGCATATCATCATGATCTCGGCAGTGTTGGGGAAGAACCGGTCGGACGGTCTCGATTATCCCGAGGTCCTTCGGGAGATGAATACCGAGCAGCTCGCCTCGATCAGCAAGAGCTATGTAGAGCAAACGGCCCCGCATCGTCGCGAGGAACTGCCCTGTTTCACGGACAAGATGCCGGCCAATTTCCCGCATGCCGGCTTCATCCATCTGATCCTGCCGAACGCGAAGATCATCGATGCCAGACGGGATCCGGTGGACACCTGCGTGGCCAATTTCCGCCAGCTATTTGCCCAGGGGAAAAAACAGTCTTACGACCTGCAGGAACTGGGCGAATACTACCTGCAGTACAGGAGAGTGATGGACCACTGGGACGAAGTTCTCCCCGATCGAATCCTGCGGGTACAATACGAGGACGTCGTCAACGACCTCGAGGCGCAGGTCAGGCGAATTCTCGGGTACTGTGAATTGCCCTGGGAGGACGCCTGCCTGAATTTCTTCGAGAGCGAGCGCGCCGTGAACACGGCGAGCGCAGAGCAGGTTCGCGAGCCCATCTACAAGGATGCGGTCGGTTACTGGAGAAACTACGAGCCGCAGCTCGGCGAATTGCTCGAGGTGCTTGCCCCCGTATTGAACTAGCCTGAATATTGCACCAGTTGGCGCGTGAGATCGGTTAAGGATTTGATTGGCTGAGGGATTTTCGGAGTGAGTGGAATAACGGTGTCTATTGCCGATCGAGGAAAATCCCTCAGGCGATCAAAGACTAAGCGAAAGCGCGTCATACTGGTGCAATATTCAGGCTAGTCGCGGGCCGGGACCGGCGGCGGGCCGGGCGGAATGTATGCCTTGTAGATAAACCCTTTTGTAGATTTCTCAAATTCTTCCCGTATCGGCCCGAGCAGCTCCGGATCCACGTAGAGATCGATCATTGTCGTTGCGAGCACTTTTGCCGCGTATTGCATGCCACGGTGGCCCATCGGGGAGCCGCTGGCCGCTACCACGCCCCATGAATGCCAGGGAATATCTACCGGCGCAGTGGCGACTTCCAGGTCGACGGTCGGCACGATCCAGCTGACATCCGCGACGTCCGTGGACCCGCCGCTTGCTTCCGTCGAGTTCAGCACCAGGGGCTGGATTTTTCCGTTAAGCCCGACCTCGGGCACGCCCATCGCCTTTTGAAGTTGCTTTGCGAAGTCGTTCTCCGACTCGCTGAATTCGATGTCGCCGAGGCGCTCCATGTTCGCGTGAACGATCTTGGCCGCCTCGTTGTTGATCAGGGTGTTGTAGGTGCCGCTGATGAGCCGCACGTCGGCCTCGACGTTCGCCGCCATCGCCGCGCCATCCGCCATGACCTGCATGCGCTCGTATAGCGGCAGGACACCGGCCATCTCGCTGTCGCGAATCCAGACGCCGGCGCGTGCCTTCTCGGGAACGACGTTCGGCGCGTCTCCACCCTTCAGGATTGCGTAGTGAATCCGAACGGTGGGTCTTACATGTTCGCGCAGCATGTTGAGCGCATGTGTAAAGAGCTCGAGTCCGTCGAGGGCGCTGCGGCCGTTCCAGGGATCGTAAGCGGCGTGCGCGGCCTCCCCGGAAAAATCGACGACCGTCTCGACCATCGCCTGCGAGCTCGACGTATCCATTTCATTCTCGGAATTCGGATGCCATGACAGGGCGATGTCGAGATCGTCGAACAGCCCTTCCCTTGCCATATAGATCTTGCCGCCGACGGCTTCCTCGGCAGGCGTGCCGTAGTAACGCAGTGTCCCTTGCAACGCGCCCGACTCCATCAATCGCTTGACTGCCGTAGCGGCACCGAGGCTTCCGACGCCGAACAGGTTGTGGCCGCAACCATGGCCTGCTGCCCCTTCCACTCGCGCCCCCTTTACCGGAGAAGCATTTTGTGAGAGCCCGGGCAACGCATCGTATTCACCGAGTATTCCGACGACGGGACTCCCTTCACCGTAGCTTGCGATGAACGCAGTCGGCATACCGGCGACGCCGCGCTCGACGCGGAAACCCTGTTGTTCGGCATAGTCCACCAGCACCTTTGCCGATTCTGTTTCGTCGAGGGCCACTTCGGCGTGAGCCCAGATTTGATTACTCATGCTGATCAGCGCGCCGCTTTGTTCATCGATTGAAGCAACGACAGCTTCCTTCAAGCTGTCATCGGCTGAGCCGGGATTCGCGGCGAGGATGAGGATGATCGTGATCGTTGATGTTTGGTTCATTCGTACATCTCACCGAGTTTCTTATAGTGATCGGGAATACTCTCGTCCGTGCCCTGGTATGCGTGCTTGCTCATGTCCGGCGAGTACCTGCTCGCCGCCGGCCGGCGGCCGAGCGCCTCGGCCATGGAACGGATATGGTGCGGTCCTGCCCCGCAGCAGATACCGAGATAACGAATGTCATTGCTGTAAGCCTCTTTGGCAAATTCAGCCATCTCGTAACGGTTACACACGAACGGGTCCAGCGCGGTCGGGAATGAGCCGATCTCCGGAATACAGCCGCAGTCATGATCTTCCAGAAGCTGGAAGGTCTGCACGTCGGGCGTGGTGCGATACGGCACGGGCAGTGCCGCAACGTGGCACGATACCGCATCCCTGATCTCATTGATGACGGGCAGCATTGTCGCCGGGCCCCGCGAACAGTTGAGCCCGACCACATCGGCCCCTGCATCGGCAACGCGCCTGCATGCCGTCGCCGCGTTTGCGCCGTCGTGCAGGCCCTCCGCGTCCAGTGCAAAGGTAATGACGGACGGCCTGCCGGCCGCCCGGATCAGCTCGAGCGCAGCAAGCGCTTCGTCGGTCCAGCAGAACGTCTCGCCAATAATGAAATCGACGCCCGCATCGACTGCCCAGCCGATCTGTTCCTCGAACATCGCGCGGGCGACATCCTGGGTTTCCCTCCGATCGGGTTCCCAGATGTTGGTATTACAGATATTGCCAGCGAGCAATGTGTCGCTCTCGTTCGCAACCTCGGCCGCAATTTGCAGGGCGTTACGATTGAGCGCTTCGAGCAGGTCTTCCTTGCCGATAACCCGGAGTTTTTCACGGTGACCGTAGTAGGTGAATGCCTCGACGACATCCGAACCCGCATGCACGAACTCCCGATGAAGTTCAGTAACCTTCTCCGGGTGCTCGAGGACGACTTCGGGCACGAACGCGCCGGCCTGTATATAGCCGCGGCGCTCCAGCTCGAAGAGATAGCCTTCGGCGCAGATGACCGTGCCGCTCTCGAGTCTCTCCAGAAGTCCGCGCGAGGCCGGTTTTCTTGCCGACATGCTGTCAGGCCGTCTTTTTTCCCTGACCGGAGACATAAGCGAGTGGACCCGGCGGAACGTAGTCGAATATGAACGTAATCCGGTCCTCTTTCCCCTTGTTCATGACGCTGTGTTGCTTTTGATTGTTTAGTTCGTAGGCCTGACCGACCTCGAATTGATACGGCCTGCCATCGATCATGAACCGGACTCTAGGATTCGTCGTGATCGGAATATGGATCCTGTGTCCGCAGTGGAATGACGGATGTTTGTCTGTATGGGGTTTGATCTTGCCGCCCGGCAGGAGCTTTGCCGCCATCGCACGGATGATCGTGCCGCCTTTCGGGTAGTGTTTTTCGATGATCTCGTGCATCACCGGTACCGCGACATCTGCCAGCCGGTCCCAGCCCGGCTCTTTGCGCACTTCACTGTTCGGCCAGTTAGATCCATCTGTGAAAACCAGCACGATCGATTCGGTTTGATCGTGGACGTCGTAGGTCTGCTGGCGATACTCCTCCTCCTGCCACGCCGCTTCGTCCTGGCTCAGGATGGCATCGCGCAGCGCCGATGTGTCGATGGCGCCCAGTTCGCGCAGTGGTACGTCGATATCCATTTTCGGTCGCAGTGCAAGGCGGATGAGAACTTTACCGAACGCCGCAGGGCTTGTCACCGCCCCTCAGGCTTGATGACCACGCAACCGCGACAATTACCCCGCTCGATAATCTCGTGTGCCTGTGCCACGTCATCGAGCGGCAATACGTGAGTTACCCGATGTCGCAGTTGCCCGGCTTGCAGTCGCTTGTCGATATCGGAAATCGCGTCCTGTTTCGCCACTTCCGGCATTGCATAGACGTTCACGAAACGCACCGTGAGATCCATGAACATCATTTTCAGGAATGGAAGCCTGGGCTCAGGTACCTCAGTCGAAGAATAAGTAGCGATGGTGCCGCCGATGCGAATCAAATTGAGTACTTCACCAAGATTGGCGCCGAACTGTACATCGATCACCCGATCCACTTTGCTCTGTTCGTTCAGATGCAGTACCTCGTTGCACCACCCGGGCCGCCGGTGATTGACGACCGCCATCGCGCCGGCTTCGACGCAGGCTTGTTCGTCCTCCGGACAACTCGCGGTCGCGACGACCCGGGCGGCCGCCTGACTCGCCCATTGAATCGCGTAATGACCGACGCGGCCGGCACCGCCGGTAACGAGTAATGTCTGACCATCGACAGGGCCGTCGGCGAATACGCAACGATGCGCGGTCATGGCAGGAATGCCGAGGCAGGCGCCGACTTCGAAGCTCGTGTTCTCGGGAAGTGGCGGCACGCGGCAACTGTCGACGGCGACAAACTCGGCCGCAGTCCCGAAGCGGCGGCCATATTGCGCCTGATAGACCCACACCCTCTCCCCGATTTCGCGATCGGAAACGCCCTCGCCGACCGCGGCGATCACGCCGGCGCCGTCACTGTGCGGAATCACCAGGCCGTCATCCAGCAGCTCGGGAAATGCTCCCGCCCTTTTCTTCACATCCGACGGGTTGATACCGCTGGTCATCAGCCGCACGAGCACTTCGCCCGCCTGTGGTTCAGGCGCCGGCTGCTCGCCGACCACAAGCACATCCGCCGCGGGACCGAAGCCTTCATACCATGACGCTTTCACCTGTGGCTCTGGAAAAAATCGAATATCATTCGCGATCCCCAGACGTCGACATCCACATTCGGCTCCACGCACAGGGGCTGCTCCGGCATCGTCTGCCGTTGCACGGCCGATACACAATAGCCGTTGGTGCCGTGTCCCGCGGGATAACCAGGCCAGTGGTGGTCTCCTTCCGGCCAGAGGCAATCGATGGATTCTCCGTCGCCCCCTGCACAGGTCGCCGAGCACCGCAGGCCGACCGACTCGCTTATCCGGCTCGACCATAACACCGGTTCCTCCGCGCAGCCCGTGCCGTCACTCCACTTCGCGGCAACAGCTTTCGACGTCGCGAAGAAGTACCCCGCATTCGAGATCCGCCCATCAAACGGAACCGTCTCGTCCCGGGCGCCGTTGATCTGCAGTAGCGGGAGCGGTTTCGTCGGCGCACACTGGTAACCGCGTTCCAGGCGACCACCGACGAGCGCGACCGCAGCAAACCACGCGGGTGCCACACAGGCCATCCGGTGAGCCATCATGCTGCCGTTGCTGAAGCCGGACACGTAGTAGCGATTTCGGTCCGTTTTGAAGTCACGTGAAACTCTCTTCAGCATTCTCTCGAGGAAACCGATATCGTCATGGCATGAGGTCCAGCCGCATCGGCCACAGTCACCGCACTCGGGAGGACAATAGGGATACGGGGTGTCCCGCGTGCAAGTCGGGCCCTCCGGGCCCTCGTCACGATTGCCCGAAAGATGGTTCCAGGAAGAGGCTTCCCAGCGCCCGGCCGTTGACCCGTCAGCCCAGAACCAGGTGCTTTGCGGATACACCATGATGTAGCCGTACTCTTCGGCATACCGGTTCAGTCCGTTCGTGGTTTCGGCCTCGGTGCCGGTGGCGCTCCCGCCGTAGCCGTGCAGAAAGATGACGACCGGATATTCTGCACGTCTCCCATAATCCTTCGGCAGGTAAACAAAATACTCACGAACCAGCCCATCGTGCTCAATCGAATGCCGGGTCATCTGCCCAACGGATGCATCGCCGCAGCCGGCCAAGGCAACCATCGCAAGAAAGGAAATTCGCACACGAACGGTGCATGTACCCTCTGCGATGACCCTCCGGTGCTTCGAGCGCATGTGCCGCGAGCAGAACACCGGGCGGGAATGTGAGTCTGGGGGCGAACCGCGTCGCACTCGTCCGCTCTTCTTGCGAGCTTGCTGTTGCCACCAAAGTAACGCACTCGGGCGAGCAATACCAGAAGGAACCGGGTTGGGGACGGACTCCGTAGAGTCCGTCCCCATTTGACATTATCCCAAAACTAATCCCGCAGAAAATTGACAGTGTGATCAACGCTGTGCAACGATTGACACTCGTTTGAAAAAGGCACACCTGTCGAAAGGCAGGGCCGCAAAGCCACCGGTCTAAGGGGACATCCTATGACAGCGGGGTTGCCAAGCCGATTCGCCGGATGCGACATGTTTCTCCGTCGCAGGCAACCTGTTCATTCCCCCGATCGCGTGCGTCCCTGCTTTTCCAAGCGACGTCGTCGTCAGCCATCGGGAGACAGAAATGTCAGCCAGCGCACTTCGTAACAGCGGCATATTTTCCGGACACAAGATTGTCAAGCCCACCGTCGTCCGGCCCACTACATTCAGAGATATACAGGATTACCTCGATCCTTCGTCGAATTACCTGGACCCGTTTCGCCCGATGGGTGCGGGCAGCTCATCGACAGACTGCAGCGCGGCAAGCGCCGGCACGGTCATCGATATGACCGGCATGGATCGGATCATAAAGATTGACGCCTACTCGGACACGGTCACAGTCCAAGCGGGCGTGCGGTTGCACAGTCTCGTCGACGCCCTTGCGGAAAGCGGCCTCGAGCTCGCCGGCAATTTCGATCTGATGAACAGGACCGTTGGCGGCGCCGTAGCGAGCGGCTGCATTGGACCATCGATGAAAAACGATGGTGCGTTATTTGCGCGGCAGGCCATCAGCATGAAGGCCATTACGCCCGCCGGCAAATTGCTCGATATAACGCATAAGAAGAAGTCGATCCTGTATGCGTATCGCCTGAGCTACGGCATGCTTGGCATCATCTGCATCGTCACCCTGAAAGTTCGGCCGATCAGGCCGTTTTCAGCAAGTCATCGACGGTGCACGATCGATCAGCTGGCCGCGTCGGCCGGTAAACTGGCTACGGCAAATGTCGGACTGAAATTTTACATGCTTCCGTTCAGGGATCGTGTTTATCTGGATCTGAGAAGCTACAGCCCGGAGACGCGATCCGCATATTCCATTCCCTGGAAGCTCAAAGACTGGGGCGAGAGCACGGTTCTCCCGAACGTTTTCAAATCGTTGAGCCGCATTGTTCCGATCTCCGGCGTTCGCTATCGATTGATCGACGGCATCAGCGAAGCCACCCAGGGACTTGTTAACAACCGGTTGGTATCGACCGGCGACAACTCGGCAACGCAGTCCGTGCGCGCCAATCGCTCACAGGGGTCGAACCCGCTGCAGTACTCGACCTGGTGTTTTCCGGCAACAGATTTTGCCATTGTTGCCCAGTCGTATCGGGACTTCTGTCGGGACACCTATCACAGGACGCGCTTTCGCTGCGACATGCCGACGGTCGGCTTTCTGCTTCCCCGTGATCGAAGCGCCCTTTTGTCACCGACATTCGACGAGCCGATGATGGCGCTTCGCGCCGTATCGACACCGTCCAGGGGATGGGAAGATTTCGTGATAGACTTCGCCGAATTCGCGCAGCATTGGGGCGGGTCCCCGTTCCTGAACCAGACGCGGAGCATGAGCCTGGACTACGCTCAACAGGCATTCGGCAGCCGGATCAATTTCTTCAAGAGAATCCGCCGGCAGCTCGATCCCGCCAACCGGATGATGAATCCGTTCCTGTCGCAGTATTTTCTCTAGCCCGTCGGGCGATTTTCAATCCAAATTCGCTTTTCATGCATCTAAGGGGTGAAAGGCCGGCAATACGGCCCGGACTCCGGCCGGGGTCCGACGCACCGAACTTCGGCCTTTCGGCGCAGTCAGACGGCTATCAGGCCTCGTTTTTTTAATAAAAAATTTTGCGACCGGATCACCGGAAACTGCATAAGTTATTGAACAACAGGAAAAAGTAATCAATATGTCTCAGCTACCGGGGGTATTGCGTTATAGTTATATAGTGTTATACTTCACTATAACACTAACAGTCCCGGGGCCCCCGATCCCGTTTCAGGTGTAAAGATGAATTTAAAGAGACTTGGGCTATTGGCCATCGTTACCTCGAGCGCCGCTTCGCTTTCAGCCTGCGGTGTCGGACAAGCCAAGGTAACGGATCAGGCCGAAACGGCGGCGGCGACCCCGCTCCCGGTTGCAGTATCCCTGCCGCAGAAGGCAGACATTTTCGCCATGTATCACAGCACCACGACGATCACATCGGATGACGAGGCACCGGTGCTTGCGCGTGTTTCCGGCGAGGTCGTCGAGATTCTGGTCGAGGAAGGCGATCGGGTCGATGAAGGCCAGATTCTGGCCCGCCTGGACGGTGAACGCCTGAAGCTTCAGATGCTCGAAGCCAGGGCCAATCTCGAGAAAACTCGGAAGGCGTACGAGCGCTACGTGCGGCTTCACGAGCGCGGCCTCGTCAGCGCATCGACTTTCGAGGGCCTGAAGTTCGACCTGGATGCGCTACACGCAAGCTACGAGCTGAAGCGCCTTAACTACAACTACACGAGAATTCGTGCGCCGATCGCCGGCGTGATTTCCTCCAGGGACATCAAGCTCGGGCAACACGTAATGGCCGGTTCGCCGGCGTTCAAGATTACTAATACGGTGAAGCTGGTCGCATATCTTCACATTCCTCAGAGCGAGCTGTCGAAGATCTCGGCAGGCGATGCCGTTCGTGTACGCGTCGATGCGATGCCGGAAGTCGAATTCGATGCAACGATTGCCCGGGTCAGTCCGACCATCGACCCCCGTAACGGTACATTCAAAGCGACGGCTGCCATCGAGAACACAGACGGCTACCTGGCGCCGGGCATGTTCGGCCGATTCAAAATCGCCTATGAAAAGCATGCCGACGCGTTGGTGATCCCGGGAGAGGCATTGATCGAGGAAGATAACGAATCTGTTGTCTACGTGGTGAGCAATGGTTCTGCAAATCGCCGCGTTGTTCAGATCGGTATCGAGTCGAATGGCCTGGTCGAAATAATTGGCGGCCTGGACGTAAATGAGCCGGTCGTCGTTATCGGCCAGGGCGCTCTGCGCGACGGTGCCAGGGTTTTGGCCAGCAGCGCTTTGCGGGACGGCTTCGCCGGCTGAATCAAACAAGAACAAGTCCCCTGCCTGGGTGTGACAAGGGGAAGAATGGGAGACTGACATGAAGGCAGGGCGATTCTGGCCTGGTCTGATTCTCGGGTTTTTTCTGCTGGCTGCCTGCCAACCGGAAGCGGATTCCGGGAACGATGCAGACGAGACAGCGGCGGACGCCGATGGCACCGAAGATGACACGCCGGCTATTCCCGTAGAGACCTCCAGCCCGACGCGCGGCGACATATATGCGATGTACTCCGGCACGGCGCCGATCGAGGCATTCGCCGAAGCCGACGTCATCGCCAAGGTCGCAGGAGAGATTCGCGAAATCCTGGTCGAGGAGGGCGACGAGGTCAACAGCGGGCAGGTGCTGGCCCGTCTCGACGGTGACCGGCTGCGATTCGAGCTTATGCAGGCCGAGGCCAACCTGCGAAAGGCGCAGCGTGATTATCAGCGCAACATCGACCTCAAGGAAAAGAGCCTGATCAGCGCCGGCGACTTCGAAAAATCAAATACGAAATGCAGGCCCTCGAGGCCACCTACAACCTTGCCAGACTGGAACTCGGTTATACCGAAATCAGGGCGCCCATCGATGGTGTCGTGGCCGAACGATTCGTAAAGATCGGCAACACGATCGACGTCAACGCAGTCACCTTTTATGTCGCAAGCCTCGAGCCCCTGATTGCATACCTGCACGTGCCCGAACGCGAGTACCGGCGCATCAGTCCCGGCCAGACGGCGGTCATAAGGATCGATGCGCTGCAGGGGCATGAGTTTCAGGCAAATGTAGCCCGGATCGCCCCGGTTGTTGACCCGACCACGGGCACTTTCAAGATTACGGTCGAGGTATCCGATCCTTCCCGCCGGCTGAAACCCGGCATGTTTGGCCGCGTAAGTATCGTCTATGACATGCACGCGCAGGCTTTGCAGATACCCAGAAGCGCAATTATCGACGAAGCCGGTGAGACTGCGGTATTCATCGTCGAGGACGACAAGGCCGTCCGCCGCCCGATCACAACAGGCTACTCAAACAATGGCCGCATCGAGATTCTAGATGGTCTGACCGGGAGCGAAAAGATAGTCGTTGTCGGCCAGGCGGGACTCAAGGACGGATCGAAAGTCTCGATTATCAATGCGGCAGACGCCGAAAAAAGCTCGGCCAGCAACAGTACCTCCGAATAAACATTGCAATGCGCCGTTTGATCGAGATTGCAACCGAGCGCCGTGTCACAATCGTGATGTCCACGGTTGCGATCGTGCTGTTCGGGCTCGTGTCGCTGTCCCGGCTCAAGGTCAACCTGCTCCCGGATATCTCGTATCCAACCGTCACCGTTCGCACCGAGTTGACCGGTGCTGCGCCAATCGAGATCGAAAATCTCCTCACGAAGCCGATTGAAGAAGCCGTTGGCGTAATTCGAAACGTAAGGCTCGTGAGGTCGGTGTCGCGCACGGGACAGTCCGATGTGACCCTCGAATTCAGCTGGGGCACCGATATGGACATCGCCGGCGTCGACGTTCGGGAGAAAATCGACATCCTCGATCTACCGATCGAAGCACAGCGGCCGCTGCTGTTGCGCTTCGACCCGTCTTCCGAGCCGATCATGCGCCTGGGACTGCTGCAAAAAGGCGAAGACAGCGCGGACATGTCTGCCGGCGAGGCCAGCCTCAAGGCACTGAGGCGGCTCGCGGAAGACCAGATCAAGAACGATCTCGAGGCAGAAGAAGGTACTGCGGCCGTCAAGGTCAGCGGCGGCCTCGAGGATGAAGTCCAGATTCAGGTCGATCAGCAGAAGATTTCCCAGCTCGGCATCAGCATTCAGCAAATCTCCCAGCGCATCAGGGCGGAAAACGTCAATCTCTCGGGCGGCCGGCTCGAGGAAGGCAATCAGCGCTTCCTCGTTCGCACGATTAACGAGTTTCAAACAGTCGGCGAATTTGCGTCCGCGATCGTCGCGAATGTTGCCGGCAGGCCCATCTATCTTGGCGACGTTGCATCTGTCGAGCGTGGCTACAAGGAACGCGAGGCGATTACACGGGTCAACGGACGCGAGTCGGTGGAACTTGCAGTCTACAAGGAGGGCGATGCCAACACGGTGCAGGTGGCGAACCGGATCGAGCGACGCCTCGAACAGGTGCGCGAGTCACTGCCCGAAGAGCTGGAGCTGGTCAAAATATACGATCAGTCGAAGTTCATCGACTCGGCGATCAACGACGTAACGACGGCCGCAATATTCGGTGGCATTCTCGCGATAGTCGTACTGTACGGCTTCCTCCGCGATTCCCGTGCAACCTCGATCATCGCACTTGCAATTCCGGTGTCGGTCATCGGCACGTTTCTGTTGATGTACACGAATGAGATTTCGCTCAATATCATGTCTCTCGGCGGCGTCGCCCTTGCCGTCGGAATGCTGGTCGATAACGCCATCGTCGTGCTGGAGAATATCTTTCGCAGGCGGGAACACGGCGAGGATATTCTCGAGGCCGCGAGAAACGGTACGACGGAAGTGGCCGGCGCAGTCGTTGCCGCGACGCTGACGACTATCGCGGTATTTTTTCCGATGGTTTTCATCACCGGCATCGCCGGTCAGCTTTTTCGTGACCAGGCCCTGACTGTCACGTTCGCCCTGGTCTTCTCACTGATCGTCGCACTGACACTGATTCCGATGCTGGCGGCGCTCGGAACGGGGTATCGATACGACGATGTGAAGGAAGATACGGCAGCAGGCCGCTTCACAAGAATGGTTGCGGTCATCGTCAGAGGAATCGCCTGGGTTTTCCACAAGATTCGGTGGCTGTTCTGGCTAATCCTGTGGCCGTCGAGCTGGCTGTTCCAGCGGCTGCACAGATCCGTCGCCGCTGTCTATCCGGGCATGTTGCGTTGGTCTCTGGAGCATCGCGCCGCGGTCGTCGCTGGTGCCGCAGCCATATTCGTCGCCACCATGTTGCTCATACCACGGCTCGGCAGCGAGTTGATCCCGCAACTTTCCCAGGGTGAATTCAATGTCGATCTTCGTCTTCCCCCGGGCGCACCGCTGGCCGAGACCGATCGTGCGATCCAGGCGGCGCAGCGGGCTGCCCGCAACATCGCGACCATCGATCTGAATTTCTCCGTCGCGGGAACCGGCAACAGGCTGGACGCAAACCCGGTCGATGCCGGAGAAAACACGGGCACGTTGAGCATTACGATGTCGCCGGGATCCGGACGGGCAGAGGAAAACATGGCGATGGATGTCATGCGTCGGGAGCTGTCCCGTCTGCCCGGCGTACAATTCGAGTTCAGCCGGCCGGCATTGATGAGTTTCGCCAGTCCACTGCAAGTAGAGGTGTCCGGCTACGATCTGGATGCGCTCGCGGCAGTGAACCGGGCGATCGTAAACGCGATGTCCGGGTCTGACCGGTTCACCGATATCAAGACCACGGTTGAACAGGGCAACCCGGAAATCCAGATCGTCTTCGACCAGGAGCGCGCGGCAAAGCTGGGCCTCGCCGTGAGAGACATAGCAGACCGGGTCGTCGCCAACGTGCGCGGCGAGCTCGCTACGCGCTACACCTGGCGCGACAAGAAAATCGATGTGCTGATTCGTAGCGTCGATACGCGACATGCCAGCGTGGAAGAACTGCGTAAGCTCATCGTCAATCCGACAGCGGAAAGACCGGTTACGCTGGAAGCCGTGGCCGATATTCGTGTCGCCCGCGGGCCATCGGAAGTCCGGCGCGTAGCGCAGGAACGCGTTGCGCTGATAACTGCAAATCTGGGTTTCGGCGACCTCGGGGCGGCGGCGGCCGAGGCGCAATCGATCATCGATCGCACACCAATGCCGGCAGGAGTCACAGCGATGGTGTCGGGACAAAACGAGGAGATGCAGGCGTCATTCCGGTCGATGCAGTTTGCGCTGGCGCTCGCCGTGTTCCTGGTCTATCTCGTCATGGCGTCACAGTTCGAATCGCTGATTCATCCATTCGTCATCCTGTTCACGATTCCGCTGGCTTTGGTCGGCGCCGTACTCTCCCTCTACCTGACCGGCACAACCGTGAACGTCGTCGCGCTGATCGGCGTGATCATGCTGGCCGGCATCGTGGTCAACAATGCAATCGTCCTGGTGGACCTCATCAACCAGTTGAGAATCAAGGGCACCGGGAAAACAGAGGCTATCATGGAAGCCGGCCGCGCAAGGCTTCGGCCGATCATGATGACCACCCTGACTACCGCCCTCGGGTTGCTCCCGATGGCGATCGGTTTCGGCGAGGGCGCGGAAGTCAGAACGCCGATGGCCATAACCGTGATCGGCGGACTGCTCGTCTCAACGCTACTAACACTTATCGTGATACCTGTCGTGTATTCGCTGCTGGATCGGAAAAAGTGGCCTGCAACCGCGGCCGTTGGCGGCGAGATGGTCAGCCCTGCAACATGAAACACACCGAGACCGCACTGCGACGCCCGATTACGACAACTGTAATCTTCGTCGCACTCGCGCTGGTTGGCCTTATTGCGTCGAGGCTGTTGCCGCTGGAGAAGTTTCCCGACATCGAATTCCCCGGAATCTTCATCCAGGTCCCGTACG